>NZ_WXWT01000193.1:0-8265 GCF_009904725.1 Vibrio sp. V43_P6S15P86 | reverse complement strand
AATTTTTCATTTCTCTACAACTATTTACTGAGAGAATGATTCCGTTTATCATTTGGTCCCCTTATAATAAACCACGTTAATATTACGGAATTAAAATGAAAAAAACGTTAGTGGCTTTTCTGATTGGGCTGACTTTGCCAGCAACCACAATCGCAGATACTCTTAAGCCTGTTCAGAATGATGTATCCACTCGCATTATTGGCGGCGAGCCAGCTAATACTTCCGACTGGAAGTTTATTGCTTCACTGGTCCGTAAAGGACAGCCAACATCTATTGGTCACTTCTGTGGCGGTAGTTTCCTTGGTGGAAAATACGTATTAACTGCTGCGCACTGTGTGGAAGGTCTTAATGCGGACGATATTGATATCGCTCTTGGTCTTTATGATCAAAACAACGAGTCTCACGCGCAGCGCATCGCGGTTAACAATATCTACTCGCATACTGCATATAACAGTAATACAACGAACAATGACATCGCTCTTATCGAATTAGAGCGTAATGTCGATAGCGCGACTATCGATTTGGCAACGCCAGAGCTTTTGGATAGTGTACGCGTAGGAGATAAGTTGCACGTGGCTGGATGGGGAAATACGTCCACGACAGACCGAGTATACCCAACCGTTTTACAACAAGTTGATTTGGAATACGTAGATCGAGCAACCTGCCAAAACCTATCGGGAAATTACTCTAATGTATCAGATGACGGCATTTGCGCCGGATACTATTGGGGAGGTAAAGATAGCTGCCAAGGAGATAGCGGCGGTCCGCTCATCGTTGATGATAACGGCATCAACAAATTACTAGGCGTAGTCAGTTGGGGGGATGGATGTGCTCAACCAAATGCTTATGGTGTTTATGCAAACGTCGCTCATTTTCAGCATAACGGCTGGATAGATAGTCATCGTAATACTATCAGCTACACTCAGTATCGAGATCTTCATTTCGTTGAGCGAAAAGCGCAGCAAGAGACCTTTACTATTCGTAATGACGATACTACCCCGTTCAACTTTTACGGAGGTATAATATCAAGCGGGATCACTGTCAATGAAAGCACTTGTACTGGTACCTTAAAACCTTCTCAAAGCTGCCAAGTTACCGTGGGCTACCAACCTAGCTATTCGGAGTCGGTAGAAACGCTAGAGCTCTTTACCGATCATCCGAAGCTGTCCAAACTTACAACAACTTTTAAGTATAGAGGTGTAGATAAAGCGAACAGCTCAGTGCGTAATGCCGTTCCGCTAGCAGACGTCAATGTTTATACCAGTGAATACGCTTGGACGGCTGAAAATGGTGAACTTCAATCTGCAGATATGGGAACTTATGCTGGGGTATCTGAGCTAGTTTTGACCGATCTTCCGAAGGGCAAACTTACAATGGATCTAAAAGTAATGTCCGATGGCTTTGATCACTTTGCCATCTTAGTTAATGGTCAATTTAACCATATCACCAACCAACGCCTCGATTATGAAGAGCTCCAGATCGATCTTCACAAAACATCTAATACAATAACGTTTGCATACCTCAAAACCCCGCGTTCGAGTGGCATTTACAGCGCGCAAGCGTATATTCGCAATATCAAGATGTCAGTTAGTTCAGATAACACTAGCGAGAGCAGCGTAACCAAAACATCGAGTTCAGGCGGCAGCTTCTCAATTAGCCTATTAATGTTGCTAGCTGCAGGTCCTTTCCTACGTCGCAAAAAAGGATAACAAGATGCAATATATACTCAAAACAATGCTGCTTGGTTTGAGCTCAATCAGCTTAGTCGCTTGCTCGGCAAATACAGAAATGCAGCAAGGTCAAGAGTCAGAACACCAAGCAATCATGGTAGAAGCGTACCAAGCTAGCGATAGTCAAATTTCATTTATCGCCGAGTCTAATGGCTGCAGTAAGAACGATGACTTTAGCTTAAAAATAGAGCAAAACTCTTCAACGGAAGCCCTACTCACAATCGTCAGGAACAAAGTGGATCATTGTAAACGAATGCCGTTTCCAAAGACTTTCACACTAACTCTAGATGAAGAGTTGAAAGGCAAAAAACTTTCCATTACCAACCCAAAAAGCAAGTCACCGGCTAAATAGTGATTCGCTTACGAAAGGGAGCCTCGGCTCCCTTTTTGCCTCTCGCAACTCAGCAATTCTCACTCTAGCGTTTTACGCCTGCTCAGACTCCACAATACGCTTAAGTGAATGCGGGTGCAGCTTGATACAAATGCCTTGGTACTTAAACGCCACGGTTGGGTTGTTCAAGCGTTCGCCTTCCCCTTTCGGGCTCGACAATTTGATCTTCACACCCAGTTCTTTTAACTCATCAAAACGCGCGCCAAACGCTGGGTAAGTGTGTTTCAAATCAGCAAGAAACTCATCTGCGGTTTCGGCATGAGACGGAATCACAAACTCCACATGTTCCCAGCTTTCAGTTGGGTAGATTTTGCCTTCCGCAGGATATGGCAGCTCCAGACACTCAATCTTCCAGCCACGGCTTTCCAACGCTTTGTCGAATTCGATAACGATGATTGGGCGACCGTTTATTTTCGCTTGTGAAATCACCTTACCGTATTGATTCCATGCTTCATGCGCGGCTTTCGCTGTTTCAGTATCATTAATTCGCAGCGCAATATGGTCAGCTTGAGCAAAGCTCAGATCCAGTTTTAACAGGGATGCAAGCTCTTCAATCTTCGCCATAAATGCATCCAGATCTTGGATCATCAATTCAGGCGCTAGGCGTTTTTCAACTAGTTGAGTCGTCATTGTGGCTCTCTTTTGGGGCGATTTATCTCATTACTCTGAGCGCAATAGTAAACGCAAACCAAACCACATTTCCATTCAATCGAAAAAGTAAAAATTTCGCCTATTCATCTCTGTATGAAAAGCAATAAAGTTGTTATGATTAGCCCCATTTTTGTGAACTCTAACAGAGCTCGGCGTACATTTTGCCGAGTTCTTTGTCCTTGAATTGAAGGAAACGCGTGTGAATATCCAAGCACTTATTAATGACAAAGTATCTCAGGCTCTAGAAGCCGCTGGCGCACCTGCAGGCAGTCCTGCAGCCGTTCGCCAATCAGCAAAGCCACAATTTGGTGATTACCAAGCAAACGGCGTAATGGGCGTTGCTAAAAAACTGGGTACTAACCCTCGAGAATTTGCACAGAAAGTACTGGATGTTCTGGACCTAGATGGTATTGCGAGCAAAACAGAAATCGCTGGCCCTGGTTTCATCAACATTTTCCTAAGCGAAGAGTTCCTTGCGAAACAAGCCGACGCGGCGCTAAAAGACGAGCGTCTTGGCGTAGCTAAAGAAGAAGCACAAACCATCGTTGCCGACTACTCTGCACCAAACGTAGCAAAAGAAATGCACGTTGGTCACCTACGTTCAACCATCATCGGTGATGCAGTAGTACGTACGCTTGAGTTCCTAGGTCACAAAGTGATCCGTGCGAACCACATCGGCGACTGGGGTACTCAATTCGGAATGCTTATCGCAAACCTTGAGCGTGTACAACAAGAGTCTGGCGAAGTTTCTATGGAACTTGCGGACCTTGAAGGCTTCTACCGTGAGTCTAAAAAGCTGTACGATGAAGATGAAGAGTTCGCAGTAAAGGCGCGAAACTACGTGGTAAAACTGCAAAGCGGTGACGAGTACTGTGCAGAAATGTGGAAAAAACTCGTTGATGTAACCATGATCCAAAACCAGCGCAACTACGACCGTCTAAACGTGTCACTGACTCGTAACGACGTCATGGGCGAAAGCATGTACAACGACATGCTTCCTAAGATCGTTGCGGACCTAAAAGAACAAGGTCTTGCCGTTGAAGATGATGGCGCGCAAGTTGTATTCCTAGATGAATACAAGAACAAAGATGGCGAACCAATGGGCGTTATCGTTCAAAAACGCGATGGTGGTTTCCTATACACAACAACAGATATCGCATGTGCAAAATATCGTTATGAAGAGCTAAGCGCAGACCGTGTGCTTTACTTCATCGACTCACGTCAACACCAGCACCTAATGCAAGCTTGGACGATTGTTCGTAAAGCGGGCTACGTGCCTGAGTCTGTATCTCTTGAGCACCACGCGTTCGGCATGATGCTGGGTAAAGACGGAAAGCCATTCAAGACTCGTGCGGGTGGTACCGTTCGTTTGGCAGATCTTCTGGATGAAGCAGAAGTTCGCGCAGCACAGCTGATCGAATCTAAAAACCCTGAACTAGATGCAGACGAAAAAGAGAAGATCTCTAAAACAGTTGCAATGGCAGCGGTTAAATACTCTGACTTATCTAAACACCGTACGACTGACTACGTGTTCGATTGGGACAACATGTTAGCGTTTGAAGGCAACACAGCACCATACATGCAATATGCATACACTCGTGTAGCTTCAATTTTCGCTAAAGCTGGTGTTGCTATGGATGCTCTCCAAGGTGACATCAAAATCACTGATGAGAAAGAGAAAGCACTTATTGCTAAACTTATGCAGTTCGAAGAAGCGGTGCAATCTGTTGCTCGCGAAGGCCAACCACACATCATGTGTAGCTACCTATTCGAATTAGCAGGTCAGTTCTCTAGCTTCTACGAAGCGTGCCCTATCCTAGTTGCTGAAGACGAAGCAGTGAAACAAAGCCGTCTGAAACTAGCTGCGCTAACAGCGAAGACCATCAAGCAAGGTCTGTCTCTACTGGGTATCGATACTCTAGAGCGTATGTAATCCGCTTTTACGTAGTTAGCTTAAGTAGCACAAGCTAAATGATGACAAAGGTTGACGTGAAAGCGCCAACCTTTTGTTTTATCTGTCGTATACTAATTCAAACTAAAAATTAATCGGACAGCAATAATGAGTTTTGAACTTCATCCTCAATTGGCAAAAGACACTTCGGTGATTGGTCACTTCCCACTTTGCGTCGCGCTTCTTCATAAAGATAATGCTGTGCCATGGGTTATCTTGGTGCCTAAACGCGAAAATTTGAAAGAGCTACACCACTTGCCAATGCAAGAGCAACAACAGTTTTTGCTAGAATCTCAAGCGGTAAGCCAAGCACTCGAAGCGACATTCCGCCCAGACAAGTTAAACCTTGGCGCCCTAGGTAACATGGTGCCACAGCTACACATTCACCATATTGCGCGCTTTAAAGACGATATGGCATGGCCAGGACCAGTTTGGGGGAATACAAAAGGAGAGTTTCGTACTGACGAAGAACAAGAAGAGATTCTTAACCGAATTCGTAATGTGTTGTCGTTAAGCTCTATCTTCCGTAAAGCGTAACCGTTATATAACTTTTAATTCAGGTAGAAAGTAAAAAGCCGCATCATTGCTGATGCGGCTTTGTTGTTTGTGCGCGATGGTTCATTGCTCCTACTACATGGTTACGGTAAGTGACAAACCATCGTGCTTCGTGACTGCATAGCGTATTCGCGTTATATGATGAGCTTTATTTGTATCTACCAAGCGAGAAATGCGACCTTTGTTAATCCATACACTTAACATGGCGTCTGCACCGTCTTCACTCATTCCGAACTGTTTTGCTAGCTCAGATTGGGAAACCGTTCCTTTTTCGGCAATATATTGATAAAGCTCTTTTAAAATCATACGACTTGCGCCTCAAACTCACCTTGATGTTTCTTGCCTACGCGCTTGAAAACGCGGTACGTGCCAAAGAAAATCGCAATAATTGTGGCAATCCAAACGCCGCTGGTGATAGGGCTATCAGCGAAATGCATAAGCTGATGATAGAAAGTCGCACTCAAGTACGCGAGCCCCATTGTCCATACCGCTATAAAGCGCGCAAAGTTATTGCCGAATTCTCGAACATAGGCACCCATCGCAGCCACACAAGGAGTGTAAAGTAAGATAAAAACTAGGTACGCAAAAGCAGCATGACCAGAAACAAATTTCTCTTTTATGTTACCAAAGATCGATTCATCAATTTCTTGCTCCTCTGCGACTGCATGAGAATCTGCTAAATCACCGACGTCAATCCCCAGAGGATCAGAATAGCTCAGCCCTGCTAGGTTTTCAGGAATGCTCATCACCGCTTCTTCTAGGCTACCCATAAGATCAAATTCTGCATCCTCTCCATCGGTTGGCGTAGTATATAAGCTGTTCAATGTGCCCACGACTGCCTCTTTCGCGAAGATACCAGTAATAATACCAACCGTTGCTGGCCAGTTATCCTCTTGAATACCAATTGGTGCAAACACTGGCGTCACAACCTGAGCGGCTTTTGATAGAACCGATTTATCACTGTCTTCATTACCGAATGTACCGTCAGTTCCTAGCGAGTTGAGGAAGCTCAAGATAGCAACAACCACTACGATGGTTTTACCTGCCCCCAATACAAAACGCTTAAGTTTTTGCCAAGTTTTGATCACGACGTTCTGCAACGTTGGAAGCTCATAGTCAGGCATTTCCATCACCAAGCTATCACTGCTGCCAGGATACAGCGTGTGCTTGAGGAACAAACCGGTAAACACCGCGGCGACAATACCAAGTAGGTAAAGTGCAAACACAATGTTTTGACCAGAGCCTGGGAAGAAAGCGGCAGCAAATAAAGCGTACACAGGTAAGCGAGCACCACATGACATAAACGGTGCCATCGACGCAGCCAACTTGCGCTCACGCTCTTGGTCTAGCGTGCGCGTTGCCATGATCGACGGAACGTTACAGCCAAAACCAAGAACCAAAGGGACAAACGCTTTACCCGGCAAGCCGATTTTCTGCATCACTTTATCAAGCACAAACGCAGCGCGTGCCATGTAACCCGAGCTCTCAAGCACAGCAAGGAATAAGTACAAACACGCTATGACCGGGATAAAGGTCGCAACTGTTTGAATACCGCCGCCTAAACCATCAGCAATCACCGTAACTAGCCATACGGGGAGGTGACCATCTAATAAGTGGTGTCCACCATCAACCAGCAATGCGCCTACACCAATGTCAAAAAAGTCGATAAATGCACTACCGATGTTAATCGAGAACATAAACATCAAGTACATAACCACAAAGAAGAATGGGATCCCAATCCACTTGTTCAAAATAAACTGGTCGAGTTTTTCAGTCACGCTACGGCTTAGCTTGCCTTCGCTTCGGCGAACTTTTTTACACTGTTCATGCAGGTATGTGTACTTGGTATCCGCGACATGCAAATCGATATCCAAGTCTAAAGTCGCAGTGACTTCCAACACTTTGCTTCTATCAATATCGGAAAGGCTATTGAGAACCATCGTGTCTTTTTCAAGCGCACGAATCGCTAATGCACGATGGGCGACGGTTTGATCGTTAAAAAGTGCGGAAACGGTTTGAATCGCCGACTCCATCTTTTCACCGTAATGCAAAGATAACTCTTTAAGCGCGACCCCTTGAACAATGGACTTATGAAGTTTTTCTTTAAACTCTGCAACTTGAGTTTTATTGGTTGCAGATAAACTTACTACAGGACAACCTAACGTTTTCTCAAGCTCTGAAACGTTAATCATTTGACGTTCACGTTTTAGCGCATCCATTTTGTTGAGAACAACAATCATAGGACGGCCAAGTTCGCGAAGTTGTAACGTCATATATAAGCTGCGCTCTAAACTCGTGGCATCAACCACGTTGATAATGAGGTCGGCAGGATGAGTTAGAACCGCACGCGATGCAATGGATTCATCAATACTATTGCTATCATTACCACTGTCTAACGAGTAAATGCCAGGAAGGTCAGTGAGCAAAAACTCGTCACCCGCATGTTTGAATTGTCCCGTTTTCTTTTCAACGGTGACGCCTGCCCAGTTACCAACTTGCTGTTTTGCGCCAGTCAAACCATTAAATAGCGTCGTTTTACCACTATTAGGATTACCTACGGTAAGCACTTGATATTGCATTACACTCGCTCCACTTCAATTTTCTGAGCAATGGTTTCTCGCAAGGCGACAGACACACCACGGACTTCGACTTGTAAAGGATCGCCCATTGGAGCACGTCGAATCACTTTGACTTCTGTATTGGGAAGCAGCCCCATTACCATGAGTTTCTTTCTGATATCTGATGAAAGACCATCTAACAACCGAATCGTCACCGTATCGCCAGGATTAATCTCTGATAACTTCATAGTGGCCCTTAAGAGTATTGCTAATGAGAAATATTATTATTTAATAAGTTTAGGCTGCCAATATTACTCTCCTATAACCCTTCAATCCTTGTGTGAAATCAAAGATTTCATAAATGTTTTCATGCTTTCAAACGTCAACTCCGTAAATTTCCTCTCGTTATTTACGTCAAAATTAACAATT
>NZ_WXWT01000238.1:0-8334 GCF_009904725.1 Vibrio sp. V43_P6S15P86 | reverse complement strand
GCCGTATCGGCTAGAAGTGTGTGTTTTTCCCATTCACTGATCATTATCGTAATCCCGCATATCGAAGTTGCGAATAAATCTAAACGATAATTATTATCAAGTAAAGTATTTTGTTTATAAAAGAACAGGCAGATCGCAGACCTGCCTGTAATCGATGTTCAACTTGCAGTACAAGTGATTATTAGAAGTGCCGCTTAGCCTTCAAGACCTGCTGAAGCTTGCTTGTTTTGGATAAGCTCAATCATATAACCATCTGGGTCTTTTACGAATGCAATGTGCGTGCTTCCGCCTTTTACTGGACCTGGTTCACGCGTCACATTACCGCCCGCCGCTTTGATAGCGTCGCAAGTTGTGTAGATATCATCAACACCAATGGCGATATGACCAAAAGCAGTACCTAGGTCATATTCAGTTTTACCCCAGTTGTAAGTTAGCTCGATCACAGCACCTTGGGATTCGTCACCGTAGCCAAGAAACGCCAGTGTGTATTCGTACTCTTTATTCTCGTTCGTACGAAGCAACTGCATGCCCATAACTTCAGTGTAAAACTTGATAGATTTGTCTAGATCACCTACGCGAAGCATAGTGTGGAGAATTCGACCATTTGACATTTTTTGCTCCTAGCTTTGATTTTCAAATAGCGTTAGCTATCTGGATATACTTTCTCTTTATATTCGCACAAATCTTCAATAATGCAGCTACCGCAGCGAGGCTTTCTCGCCAAGCACGTGTAGCGGCCATGAAGAATGAGCCAGTGGTGCACATCGAGTTTGAACTCTTTTGGCACAACTTTTAATAGCTTTTGCTCGACATCATCAACCGTTTTGCCCATTGCAAACTTAGTACGATTCGACACGCGATAAATGTGCGTATCGACGGCAATGGTTGGCCAACCAAAAGCGGTGTTGAGCACGACGTTTGCGGTCTTGCGACCTACGCCTGGTAGCGCTTCTAACGCTGCACGATCTTCAGGAACTTCACCATTGTGTTTTTCCAACAAGATCTTACAAGTCTTGATAGTGTTTTCTGCTTTTGAGTTAAACAAACCGATGGTCTTTATGTATTCTTTTAAGCCATCAACTCCCAAATCGAGAATACTTTGCGGTGTATTAGCGACAGGGAAAAGCTTGTCGGTGGCTTTATTGACACTTACATCGGTTGCTTGCGCTGATAATAATACCGCGATTAGCAGTTCAAAAGGGGAGCTCCAGTTAAGCTCAGTTTGAGGATTCGGATTGTTTTCTCGTAATCGCTCAAGAATTTCGATTCTTTTTATTTTGTTCATTGCTGACTTCCAATACCGTCTCTGCGGTTTATGAAAAAGGCTCCTATGACAGAGCCTTATCTTGTTATGCGTTAGTGACGCGAGCACGTTCTATGGTTGGTTTTTCTTCTTTTGGTTGACGTGCCTGGACTGAATTATCGATGACATTTTTAAGCGCTATCAACAGACCAACGCCGATAAATGCACCGGGTGGAAGAAGCGCTAGCAGAAAGCTGTTGTCAAATTGGAAAACTTGAATGCGGAGAGCGGATGCCCAGTCTCCTAATAGCAGATCTGCCCCGTCGAATAGCGTGCCATTACCAATTAACTCACGCATGGCACCTAGCACGACCAAAACGCTTGTCATACCAAGACCCATCCATAAACCGTCTAATGCTGCAGGCGCAACATCATTTTTTGAAGCGTATGCTTCAGCTCGACCAATAATGATGCAGTTGGTTACAATCAGAGGAATAAAGATACCAAGAGACAGGTATAAACCATACGCATAGGCATTCATCAATAACTGAACGCAGGTAACAAGTGAGGCAATAATCATCACGAATACAGGAATGCGGATCTCTTTTGGTACGTAATTACGAATAAGAGAAACCGTGACGTTGGAGCCGACCAGCACTAGTAAGGTTGCAATACCAAGACCTAAGGCATTGGTTATTGTGGAAGAAACCGCTAGTAGTGGACACAGACCCAGCAGCTGTACGAGAGCAGGGTTATTACTCCACATACCGTTTTTCATCAGCAATTTATTCTCATTCATTACTGCTCTCCTTCACAGCCCAAAGGCTGGCTAAGAATGTCTTCACGAGATTGGTTTACGTAGTTAACGGTATTTCGCACCACTTTTACGACGGCTCTAGGCGTGATCGTTGCACCAGTAAATTGATCGAAATCACCACCATCTTTACGAACTTTCCATGAGTTCCAGTTACTTTCCGTGACTTGTTTGCCCGTAAAGCTCAGGATCCAGTCGGTGACACGAAGATCAATTTTATCGCCCAGGCCAGGGGTTTCTTGATGGCTTAAGACGCGTGTCCCCAAAATATTGCCCTGATTGTCAATCCCAGTAATAACTTTTATCTCACCATTGTAGCCATCTGGCGCGATGGATTCTATTGCGATTGCTGTCGGTTCACCATTCTTCGTGGCGAGGTAGGCTGGCATCGCACGTAATGTCCCCAGTTCTGGTGACGTGACCATAGTGCAGGCTTGCGTGAGTGCGTTGTCATGCATGTTTTCTGGAATGACTTGATTCAAAACAGAAAGCAATTGTTGTTGTTCTTGTATCTTGATTTGGTCTTTTGTTAGGTACTGAGTAAAGGCGACTAATCCGGTTGTTGCACAGGCAAAGATCGCAAGTGTCAGACCATTTTTTCTAATAGCGGTTAACATGTTTACCTCAGTGACCGTAAGTTCTAGGTTTGGTGTAGTAATCGATCAGTGGCACACACATATTTGCAAGTAACACTGCGAATGCAACACCATCAGGGAAGCCTCCCCAACTGCGAATGATAAAGACCAAAGCACCAATAAGCGCGCCAAAGATCAAACGTCCTTTAACGGTTGTCGACGCCGACACGGGATCGGTTGCAATAAAGAATGCGCCAAGCATGGTTGCACCTGATAGCAAGTGGAAGATTGGCGACGCAGTTTCCCCTGGGGTCAGTAAGCTGAACACGAGGCTAAATAGCGTCAGGCTCGCTAGGAAACCTACGGGGATATACCATTGGATGATGCGTTTTTTGATCATCACTAAACCACCAAGTAAGTAGGCAAGATTTACCCATTGCCAACCAATGCCAGCTAAGCCATCGAATATTGGCTGCGACAGTACTTCGCTTGGGGTTGCACCTGTATGAATACCAGTTTTAAATGCATCAAGTGGCGTCGCCATTGTCACGCCGTCAACCCCCGTTCGAACTTGCTGAAGCGATAAGCCGTCGTAATCATAGCCCGTAAAAATTAAAGAGAGTGTATCTGCAAAATTTACGTGATCAGGTATGAGTGACGTCGGGGCACTCCAACTCGTCATTTGCACTGGGAATGAGATCAACAAGACCACATAAGCGACCATGGCAGGATTGAATAAGTTTTGACCAAGGCCACCATATAGGTGTTTAGCGATTACGATCGCGAAAATAAGTCCGATCACCATAATCCACCACGGAGACCATGGTGGGATAGCCACGGCTAATAACCAAGCGGTAACGATCGCACTGTTATCACGTAGTGCTCGCATCGGCGAACGTTTACGGAAGACCATAACTAAGGCTTCAAGTGATACAGCGACTGCGATGGCAAAAATCAGCTGAATAAGCGTTCCCCACCCAAAGAAGTAGGTCTGAGCCGCTAAACCTGGGAGAGCACAAAGTGCCACCCATTTCATTAAGTCAGGTGTACTACGACGACTGTGGGTATGCGGTGAACTGGCAATAAAAAACGACACTACTCGTTCTCCTCAGTATTATTTTTATTAGCTTCTTGCTGCGCTTTGCGAGCCTTCGCGCGCGCAATAGCAGCAGCGACAGCCGCTTTTTTCGGATCTTCAGTTTGTTCAGCAGGCGTTTCAGCTTCTACCGTTTCGGCTGGTTCTTCTTGCTTAGCTTTACGCGCTTTGGCACGCGCAATAGCCGCAGCGACAGCCGCTTTTTTCGGATCTTCGGTTTGCTCGGCTGGTGCTTCAGCTTCTTTCGCTTCAGTTGAGTCCGCTTGTTGCGCTTTACGAGCCTTCGCGCGCGCAATTGCTGCGGCAACCGCGGCTTTCTTCGGATCCACTTCTGGTTCTTCGGAAGTTGCTTCTTCAACAGGCTCTGTTTGCGTTTCTTGCTTAGCTTTACGCGCTTTGGCACGTGCAATGGCAGCAGCCACGGCGGCTTTTTTCGGATCTTCGGTTTGCTCGGCAGGTGCTTCAGCTTTTTCCGCTTCAGTTGAGTCTGCTTGTTTCGCTTTGCGCGCTTTGGCTCGAGCAATTGCAGCGGCAACTGCGGCTTTTTTCGGATCGTCGGTTTGCTCAGCAGGTGCTTCAGCTTCTTCCGCTTCAGTTGAGTCTGCTTGCTTCGCTTTACGCGCTTTGGCACGTGCAATCGCAGCAGCCACGGCGGCTTTTTTCGGATCGTCGGTTTGTTCGGCAGGTGCTTCAGCTTCTTCCGTTTCAGTTGAGTCTGCTTGTTTCGCTTTACGAGCCTTAGCGCGTGCAATGGCAGCAGCAACGGCTGCCTTCTTCGGATCGTCGATTGGCTCAGTAGGCGTTTCAGCTTGTTCAGCAGGTGCTTCAACTTCTTCAGTTTCAGTTGAGTCTGCTTGTTTCGCTTTACGAGCCTTAGCGCGCGCAATGGCAGCTGCAACGGCGGCTTTCTTCGGATCGTCGGTTTTCTCAGCAGATGCTTGAGCTTCTATTGTTTCGGTTGATTCTTCTTGTTGAGCTTTTTTCGCTTTAGCTCGGGCGATGGCTGCTGCAACTGCCGATTTCTTATCATCAGCGTTGTTGTCTGGCGTTTCGCCTTGCTCTTTTTGTGCTTTATGTTCGCGGGCTAGACGTTTGCGTTCTTCGCGCAGTTTTGCCATTTCTGAGTTATCAGGTTCACTAGAGCCTGCTTTAGCGGCTGCGGCCTGTTTTGCCTTCGCTTTGGCAATGGCTGCAGCGACGGCAGGTTTAACGGCTGGCTCTGCTTTTTCTGTTGTTTCTGTCTTCTGAGCTTTCACTCGTGCGATCGCTGCTGCAATCGCATCATCACCACCAGAAGATTTCATGTCTTTACGGCGCTGATCGGCTGCTTTCTTAAAGCGATTTTCACGTTCTGCTTTTTCGCGTTCCATACGCGCTTTCTTCTCTTCAAAACGCAGCTTCGCTCGCTCCGCAGCTTCCGCTTCTTGTGTTCTGGTGCGAATTTCCGCTTTTGCTTGGCGGTAATACTGTACGAGAGGAATTTCACTTGGACACACAAACGCACAAGCACCGCACTCGATACAATCCTTTAAGTTTAGTTCTTCGAGTTTGTCATACTCTTCAGCTTTTGCATGCCATTGCAGTTGCTGAGGTAGCAGTGAAGCAGGGCAAGCTTCAGCACATTGGCTACAGCGAATACATTCCATCTCATGTTGGTGCGGAGAGATCTCACGACGAGTCGGAGCAAGGATACAGTTTGCTGTCTTGGTAATCGGCACTTGAGAGTGGGGAAGGGTGAAGCCCATCATTGGTCCACCCATGATTAAACGTTGTAACTTCTTAT
Organism: Vibrio sp. V43_P6S15P86; assembly: GCF_009904725.1. Classification (NCBI taxonomy): domain Bacteria; kingdom Pseudomonadati; phylum Pseudomonadota; class Gammaproteobacteria; order Vibrionales; family Vibrionaceae; genus Vibrio; species Vibrio sp. V43_P6S15P86. Next base: position 2,823 of record NZ_WXWT01000238.1, on the reverse strand, counting down.
CGGCTTTATAGCCAAACTCATCCAATAACGCCTGTACTGGTGTACCTAATAATGCCCAAACATTGCGTGGTTGTTTGAATGTTTTACCGGTGAGAGTCACCACGCGTTTTATCATCGGTTCACCATCGATGATTGCGCGTTTGATTGAGTAAAGAGAACCGACATTTTGAACCAAAATACCAATATCGGCTGGGATTGCGCCGCTTGGTACTTCTTTATTGGTCAAAATTTTGATCAGCTGTTTTTCACCACCAGAAGGGTATTTAGTCGGGATAACGCGAATGACGATATCTTTGTTTAGAGCCGCAGCTTCTAACGCTTTGATTGCCTCTGGTTTGTTATCTTCAATACCAATAATCGTGAGCTTTGGTGTCAGGATATGTTCGACAATCTCGATACCTTGGATGAGCTCTTCGGCATGCTCTTGCATGAGCTTGTCATCTGATGTGATGTATGGCTCACACTCAGCTGCGTTGACGATAAGAATCTCTGTGCGAGCAAAACCTGATTGGATTTTTTTTGCGGTAGGGAAACCTGCGCCACCCATACCTGAAATGCCTGCGAGACGAATAATATCGATCAGTGCGTCAGGTGTTTCTTGTTTGTAATCCGCGACGGGTTTTCTGTCACACCATGTATCGTTACCATCAGGTGTAATGACCGCACAGAGTTCACTCAGACCTGAAGGGTGAGCAACGGTTCTAGGCTCAATTGCGGTGATCGTACCCGATGTAGGAGCATGCACTGGAACGGTAAAACCAGTTTCGGATTGCGTTAATGGCTGACCTTTTAATACGTGGTCACCTTCGGCAACCAATAAGTTACCAGCCTTACCAATGTGCTGTTTTAGCGGTAATACAATTTCTGATGGGATAGCCGCGTGAACGAGCTCAGTTTTGTTGGACTGCTTTTTGTTTTCTGCCGGATGCACACCACCAGGGAAATCCCAAAGCGAGCCTGTACGAATTTGTTCAATCAAAGACAACATGCGAAACCTTACTTAATTGAATCTTTCACGTTCGCTGCATCGTCGGCAGCATCCGTAATGTTGAGTACTGGAATGGAGTTAAGTTGCCACTTCCAGCTTTCCGTGGTGGTTGCCACAGGAATCATTTCAATACAATCAGTTGGACATGGTGCAACACATAAGTCACACCCCGTACATTCGTCTTTAATTACGGTATGGACCGCTTTTGTACCGCCTACAATTGCATCCACTGGACACGCTTGAATACACTTAGTACAGCCAATGCACATATCTTCATGGATAAACGCAACGGTTGGAATTTTGCTGTCGAGATCGTGCGCAGATTCTTCTGGCTCAACACCCATTAAGTCGGCGAGCTTTTCGATAGTTGCCTGACCGCCTGGCGGACATTTGTTGATGTGGTCGCCATTTGCAATCGCTTCAGCATAAGGGCGGCAACCAGGGTAGCCACATTGACCGCATTGAGTTTGAGGTAAGATTGCGTCGATTTGATCCACAATTGGGTCTGCCTCGACTTTGAAGCGAATAGAAGCAAAACCAAGTATCGCGCCGAAAATCGCAGCAAGAACCGCTAACGCGATGATCGCAATTAAAATCGTACTCATTGTTTACTTCACCAAACCTGTAAAGCCCATAAAGGCTAGTGACATTAAACCCGCTGTAATCATTGCAATCGATGCACCTTTAAAAGGCACTGGTACGTCGGCGGCAGCTATGCGCTCACGCATGGATGCAAAAAGTATCAACACCAATGAGAAACCAACAGCGGCGCCGAAGCCGTAGATAATCGATTCGATAAAGTTATGGTTCTCATTAATATTAAGAAGCGCGACGCCTAATACCGCGCAGTTTGTAGTGATCAGCGGTAAGAAAATACCAAGCAAGCGATAAAGTGTTGGACTTGTTTTGTGCACAACCATTTCGGTGAACTGCACCACAACGGCTATCACCAAAATAAAACTCATGGTTCGAAGGTACTCAATACCCAGTGGACGAAGAATGTAGCTTTCCACTAAATACGCACACACTGACGCGAGCGTTAGCACAAAAGTTGTCGCTAAGCCCATACCTATTGCTGTTTCCAGTTTTTTGGACACACCCATAAAAGGACATAGGCCCAAAAACTTCACCAGTACAAAGTTGTTCACCAGCACAGTGCCGACCAACAACAAAACATATTCGGTCATAGTTATTACGTTCTTAAAATCCGATCTTGATATTATCGTGTTTTGTGACACCAATAACAACCAGTGAACGATGTGGTTTTACATACACGATGGAAAAATAGTCGTCTATGTGAGGTATTTTGATGAATCAATAAGAAATTGAACAGCTTGCTGAATGGATTTTACAAAAGACGCTGGTGCTGTCTTTCCTCAAAGAATCTTTTGTTCAGAAGGTGGGAATTACATTTAGCGAGTAATTTTAAGTCGTCACTTGAGATATTGATGGTGAAAGAAGTTTTTGATTTCAAAACGAAAAAAAGCCGTGTCTTGCGACACGACTTTTCTGGAATTTGGCTCCTCCTGCTGGGCTCGAACCAGCGACCTGCGGATTAACAGTCCGTCGCTCTACCAACTGAGCTAAGGAGGAATTGCTTTGCTTTAAAGCGGGACGAATCTTACCGAGCAGCCAAACTACTGTCAACAGTAAAAAAATACATTTTTAGCAAAAAATATTGAGGGAAGGGCTTTACTTTTCTGTACTACTTGTCAGCAAAGGGGTGAGGTTACTTATCCACTAATTTTGTGGATAACTATGTTGATGAGATCTGAGTAAAGATCTTTTATATGCAACCTGGTTTTTATTTAGTGAATTTTTAATCAGAGCTATAC
>NZ_WXWT01000374.1:0-8361 GCF_009904725.1 Vibrio sp. V43_P6S15P86 | reverse complement strand
GCCTAGATCCCGTCAGTCGTAAACAGATTCTCGACTTGTTGGCAGGCATTCAAAAGAGTCGTCAGATGCGCCTGATTTTGGTGACACATGACCTCGATGCGGCACAAACCCTATGCGATGAAATCCTGGTGTTAGACAAAGGACGCGTTGTCGAGCACGGCACGGCACAAAACGTGACAAATAACCCATCACACTTGATCACGAGAGCCTTGATGAGCGCTCAACACAAAAGTAATGAATTTACAAAAACCATTGGAGAGGTTTCTTATGCACCTTAGTACTCCCAAGTTAGCTTTGTCGCTGGCTTTAAGCGCACTGTTGACGGGTTGTTTTGACTCTGGCGAAAGCAAGCCAGAAGCGGAAAAAGCAGCTGCACCGCAAGCAACGGAAATTCGCGTTGCCATGATGCAACCACCACGCACAGGTTTGTCGCCACTTTCAGATGACGCGTTCAAACTGTCACGTTGGAGCACGGCAGAAACGCTAGTGAACCTAAACGATCAGTCGGTAGCAGAGCCTATGCTGGCAACGGAATGGGAACAAGTTGACCCGATGACGTGGCAATTTACGGTACGTAAGGGCGTGAAATTCCACGATGGTTCTGACCTTTATGCCAATGCGGTTGTGAACTCTCTACAAAAAGCATTAGATGCCGCACCTAAACCACGCATCTTGGACGGTATCGAATGGCAAGTTCGCGCATTGGACGACTTCACTGTTGAAATCAAAACGACCTTTAACGATCCACTGTTGCCAAGCCGTCTTTCTAGCCCACAGCTAGCGATCCTTTCTGGTGCTGCATATCAAGAAAACGGTCGTGTTGTGCCAATCAATGCGGGTACGGGTCCATTCGTTCTGACAGAAATCAACGGGACAACCAGCGCAAAACTGAAGCGTTTTGACGGTTACTGGGGTGAAAAAGCAAAAGTAGACAGTATCTTTGCTGAATACGTACCAAACGGTTTTGCTCGTGCTGCAGCGCTGCGTACCGGTGAGGCGGATGTAGTTGAAGCGGTTCCTGTATCGCAAATCGCGATGATGGAATCTTCACAGCTGCACGAAGTCGCAATGCCACGTACCAACACGCTTTACCTAAACAACAAATCAGATGTGTTTAGCCAGTTCGGTTTGCGTAAAGCAGCAGCTCAAGCGGTTAACCGTGAGCAAATCATCAAAACGGTTTACGAGAACCACGCCGACTCAGCGAAAGGTTTGTTAGGTCCTGCATTGGCATGGGCGGGGCCAATTCGTGACGCGAACCCTCGTATGGAAACCATGGAAATGCGCCACGCGAATGGTGAGAAGATCACCATCGGTACATTTACCGACCGTGCTGAGTTGCCAGAAGTGGCGGTGCTGCTAAAGCAACAACTTGAAGCGGCTGGCTTTGTGGTTGAGCTAGACGTTCGTGAATATGCACAAATCGAAAACGATGCACTAGCAGGTAAGTTCGATGCGTTCTTGTTGTCACGTGCAACAGTGCTGGATTCTGGTGACCCAGTGGCGTACATGCAAAGTGACTTTAGCTGTAAAGGTTCTTACAACCTAGGTCAGTTCTGCTCTGAAGAAGTGGATGCTGCATTGAAACACGCTGATCGTCAGCCATTGGGTGAGAAACGCCAACAAGCGATCATCGAAGCAGAAAGCAAAATCCTTGAACAATACGCTGTGATTCCACTGCTTCACGAGCGTGTAATCCAAGGTGAGAGTGATCGCGTGAAGAACGCACAACGTGACCCACGTGAGCGTCGCCTGATCGACCAGTTTACTGAGGTGAACTAACTCGATGTCGTCTGTTGCCAACATGCGTTCTCGTTGGAGCGCTTGTATGCCTGAATGGTTTACGCGTTTTTTGTCGCGCTTCCTGTCACTCGGGGTAGTGGTTGTGCTGGTGGGTTTGATGCCGGATATTGCCGGTATCGACCCAAGCCAATCAATCCTCCGTGCTCGTGCGGGTGCTCAACAATTGCTGACGGCAGAAGCTCTGCAAGCAATTCGAGAAGATCTTCAACTTGACCGCAGCGCTGCTGAGCGATTGTGGGATTGGCTGACGCTTGCCATGCAAGGAGACTTAGGTGTCTCTTGGGTGAGCGGCGCATCCGTGATGGAGAGCGTTCAACAAACCGCAAAAACGTCGCTATTACTCATGCTTACAGCGCTAGGCATGGCATTTGTAATGTGCATGGCGAGTGTGCTTTACACTGTGCGTCGTTGGCAACAGAATCGTTTGGACAAACATCATGACACGCTCAGTTCGGTGTTGGTCTCATTGCCGGAATACGTGATTGCTTCATTGCTGATCATGGTATTTTCCATTTGGTTGGGTTGGTTCCCACCTTATGGTTGGCAAGGCGTGCAAAACCTCTGGCTACCCAGTTTGGCAATGGCATTGCCTGCGGCTGGCTTGTTCGGGCGCTTGCTCAATGACAGCCTCAAGCGTGTACTAGATGAGCCTTGGGTGATCACTTGGCTATCGGCGAACGTCAGTAAGTTTCAAATCTTACGCTTTGCCTTGTGGCGTGCCGTTAGTAACTTGATTCCTCAAATCGCAATGACGGTGATTGGTTTGACCGGCGGCGCGGTTGCTGTGGAGCAAGTGTTTTCCATTCCGGGTATCGGACGACTAATCTTAGGCGCAGCGAAATCACAAGATCTGCCGATGCTGCAAGGTGGTTTGTTGGTGTTGCTGGTGTTCTCGATGTTGATCAGCAGTGCGAGCATCTTATTGCAACGCTGGTTACTCGGGCACAGTGTCACAAGTGGTAAGTTGATCAGCAGTCACAGCACGTTCCGTTTTACCCAAAGCACCACCAAACGCATCGTCAGTGCGACAATCTTTGCCTTGCTGATTGGTTGTGCGGGATGGGCGTTAATGCGTGATCCTTACACTATCCAATTTACCCGCCTTGAATCGCCAAGCTTAGCTGTCCCGTTGGGTGCCGATGCGGTTGGACGAGATCTGCTTGCTCGAGTTGGCGGCGGTATGATGTCGACAATCAAAATGGGCATCATCGCGACGTTCCTAAGTTTGGTGATTGGTTTGCTGCTCGGCTTCGTGACTCGTTATAGCCAAGGCTTAATTGAGATCACCAAAGGTGTGCCATACATTGTGGCTGGTCTGCTGATTGCTGGTCTAACGGGGATGAACCCAAACAGCGCTTTGATTGCGATTGTTATGGTGTCATGGGCACCATTAGCGGCGCACTGCGCGAGCTTGTTGATGGAAGCCAAAGCGCAGCCTTACACGCATCTTGCGCCCATTTGGGGAACCAGTCAGTGGCGAGTACTCCGCTACTACTTGTTGCCTTATGTGCTGCCGCCATTGATTCGTCACGCGTTTCTGCGTTTGCCGTACATTACGCTCAGTCTGACGTCTCTGAGCTTTATCGGACTTGGCGTTAAACCGCCACAACCTGAATGGGGCTTATTGATTGCGGAAAACTTGCCTTACATCGAGCGCTCACCATTAGGTGTCTTGCTGCCAATCTCAGGCTTAGTTTTGATGGCAATTGCAGTGAATTTGATTTTTGATGACATGTGACGAGCAGCGATAAAGCGAAGTGAGCTTCCATATCCAGATGTAATCAGTAATTTGGTAATTTAGAAAACAAAAGGATGTGTTTTCTGCCAGAAAGTACACAGCACGGTCTATGTATATTGGAAGCACCTATAAATTAACGAGTATAAAAGTTACGCGAACTCAGATGTTTAGGTAGTGTTACTCTTTATACACACGTAATCCTTTATCCGTTAATTCTTGAGTGACCACTTCGGATAGGTTTCGATCGGTAATAATTCCGTCCAATTGCTCGATGTCTAATGCATGAAAGCTCGCTATCTGACCGTATTTAGTTGAGTCTGAGATCAGATAATTGGTTTGTGCCGCCTTGATGATTGCTTTTTTAACGAGAACTTTATTTTCATTAGGTGTTGATAAGCCTTTCAAGCTCCAAGATGAAGTCGAAATAAAGGCGATATCAATATTTAGCCCATTCAAGAACTCTGCGACTTTTCCTCCAATGGTGGATTGGTTCTCGCGGTCAATTTTCCCCCCAGTGTGGTAAAGCTCACATTCACTGTGCGTCATAAGGAAAGCAGCAATAGAGAAGTCATTGGTGATCACTAAAAGATCATTACGATTTGCTATTTGATGGGCGATTTCTAGAGAGGTTGTTCCCGCATCCAAGTAAATCGTAGCGTCTTGACCAATTAACGTAGCCGCCAGCTTACCAATTTGAATTTTTTCATCCGCTTGTTGCTCGACCTTCGCATCATGGGAAAGTTCGGAATGTAGAGCTTGAGCGAGTTGCACTCCACCAGAAACAGAAACGACTTTACCTGAGGATTCAAGCTTCACGATATCACGACGAATGGTCATATGTGATACGCCAAGGTGGTCGGTTAAATCTGAAATGCTTAACACTTCTTGATGTGATAACAGGGATAATATGGTTCTTTGACGTTCTGCTGGGATCATAGTTTCACTTCTATATTCTTGTTTTTCAGTATCCTACCAATCTTTTCATTTGTTGTGAATATCTGTGAATTATGTTCTCAACGTTGTAAGAACAGCCTTCGCTTGTGTTAACTGCTCGGAATATCTCTGCCCATAAAGAGGTATATATCACGACATTGTTAATTTGTGTGAAAAAATGTGATTCAAAGCGAGGCCTTAGTATTAATCTTCACATATAATCACATCAACCAAACAAGAATTAACAAAGTTTAATAGACCAGAAGGCATTGTTTTTATGAGTGAAGTTCAATCTGTAGGTGTTATCGGTTTAGGCTCTATGGGAATGGGCGCCGCAAAGTCATGTGTGCGTGCAGGCCTAGATGTCTATGGTTTCGATTTAAATTCTCAAGCGCTTGAAGAGCTGGGTTCATTCGGTGCAAAAGCTGTTTCTACAAATGCAGTTGAGTTTGCAGATAAGCTTGATTCGGTTCTAGTTCTTGTTGTGAACGCAGCTCAAGTTAACACGGTCTTGTTCAAAACCGGTCTTGCTAAAGTGCTTAAGCCGAATACGCCAGTAATGGTTTCAGCAACCATCTCAGCAGAAGATGCAAAACAAATTGAAGCGAAATTGGCAGAACACAACCTTGTGATGCTTGATGCACCGGTATCTGGTGGTGCTGCAAAAGCAGAATCAGGTGAGATGACTATTATGGCGTCGGGAGCGCAAAGCACATTTGATGCACTTGAACCAGTACTCAACGCAACGGCAGCTAAAGTCTACAACATCGGTGAAGCGATTGGCCTAGGCGCAACTGTGAAGATTATCCACCAATTGCTAGCAGGTGTTCATATCGCAGCTGGTGCTGAAGCAATGGCATTAGCGGCACGTGCAAACATTCCTCTTGACCTGATGTACGACGTGGTGACGAATGCAGCGGGTAACTCTTGGATGTTTGAGAACCGCATGAAGCATGTAGTTGATGGTGACTACTCCCCTAAATCTATGGTCGACATCTTTGTGAAAGATTTAAACCTCGTATCGGACACAGCAAAAGATCTCAAATTTCCACTTCCTCTATCAAGCACAGCACTAAACATGTTTTTGAGTGCAAGCAATGCTGGTTTTGGCCAGGAGGACGACAGTGCCGTTATCAAGATTTTTGATGGTATTGAGCTTCCAGGTGTAGAAAACAAACAGAAATAAGCGCACGTAAAACGGAGAAAAAATGATGTTATTAGGCGTTATCGCAGACGACTTTACTGGCGCAACAGACATCGCAGGTTTTCTTGTAGAAAACGGCATGCGCACAGTTCAGCTTAACGGTATTCCAAAAGAAGAGATTGATGTAAACGCAGATGCGGTCGTGATCAGTCTTAAATCTCGCTCCTGTCCTGTAGATGAGGCAATCGAGGATTCAGTAGCTGCGCTTAAGTGGCTGCAAGCAAATGGCTGTCAGCAGTTTTACTTCAAGTACTGCTCAACGTTTGACAGCACAGCAGAAGGTAACATTGGTCCTGTAACGGATGCACTGCTTGCAGAGCTAGGTGAAGCGTTCACCATTGTATGCCCATCATTACCAGTGAATGGTCGCACAGTTTACAACGGCCATCTATTTGTATTCCAAGACTTGCTAAGCGACTCAGGTATGCGTAATCACCCTGTGACACCAATGACTGATTCAAGCCTAGTTCGTATGATGGATGCTCAATCTCAAGGCAAATCTGGCCTGGTGAACTTCCAAATAATTGAACAAGGTCCAAAAGCGGTAATTGAGCGCTTTGAAGAGCTAAAAGTACAAGGCAACCGCTATGCAGTGGTTGATGCATTCAATGCAGAGCATCTTGTCACACTTGGCCAAGCGGCGAAGTCTCTAAAACTGGTAACTGGTGGTTCTGGTTTGGCTGCGGGTATTGCTAAGAACTGGATAGAGAACCTTGAAGATCAAAGTGATGCGAAGCAAGAGGGGAACCCTAAAAAGGCACCAACCGTTGTGTTATCTGGATCTTGTTCTGTCATGACCAACCAACAGGTCGCTGTTTACAAAGAAAAAGCGCCACACTTTGCTATTGATGTGAAGGCGTGTCTGACGGAAGAAGATTACTCAAATCAAGTGTTTGATTGGGTCATGACCAACATCGAAAGCGAGTTCGCACCACTGGTTTACGCAACCGCAGATGCAGCGGCGTTAAAAGCGATTCAACAAGAGTTTGGCGCGCATGCTTCAAGTCACGCGGTTGAACAATTCTTTAGCCAACTTGCAATCAAACTTCAGCAGCACGGTGTGAAAAATTTCATCGTTGCGGGTGGGGAAACCTCAGGGGTTGTAACCCAAAGCCTAGCCGTAAAAGGTTTTCATATCGGTCCTCAAATCGCACCAGGTGTACCTTGGGTGAAGTCACTTGAAGGCGAGCTTTCTTTGGCTCTGAAATCGGGCAACTTCGGCGATGAACACTTCTTTGCCAAAGCACAGTCGTTTTTTGAATAGGTGAGGTTGTGATGAATAAAGAATTGATGACAGAACAACAACTGCGAGAGCAAATGGTCACTATGGCGCGCTCTATGTTTGAACGTGGCTATGCGACTGGCGGCGCTGGCAACCTTTCTCTAAAACTGCCTAATGGACACTTTCTGGCAACGCCAACTGGTTCTTCGTTCGGCCGCTTGATTGCTGAAGAGCTTTCGGTTGTGGATATTGATGGCAACCATATCTCTGGTGAAAAGCCATCAAAAGAAGTGGCTTTTCATCTGGCGATTTATCGAAATAACTCAAAGTGTAATGCGATTGTGCATCTGCATTCTACTTACTTGACGGCGCTTTCTTGTCTTGAAGGTTTAGATCGCGAGAATGCCATCAAAGCTTTCACACCTTACTTTGTAATGCGCATTGGCGAACTGCCAGTGATTCCGTACCTGCGCCCGGGCGACCCTCAGATTGCTGAAGAACTTGCGCAGCGGGCTAGTGACTACCGAGCTTTCCTCCTGGCGAACCATGGTCCAGTGATCACGGGTACGGACTTTGAAGATGCAGTGGATAACGCAGAAGAGCTAGAAGAGACAGCGAAGCTAGCGTTCATTCTTAAAGACAGCAACATCCGCTACTTAACGGATACTGAGATTCAAGACCTAAAAGGGAGAGGTAAGTAATGGCTAAATTCGCGGCAAATCTGACAATGTTATTCACAGAAGTTCCTTTTCTAGATCGTTTCGAAAAAGCACACCAAGCGGGCTTCAAAGCGGTGGAATACCTTTTCCCATACGCATTCGAAGCGCAAGAACTAGCAAGCAAGATACAGCAGTTTGGTTTTGAGCAAGCGTTATTCAACATGCCGCCAGGTGATTGGGATGCAGGTGAACGAGGTTTTGCAGCTATTCCGGGGCGTGAGGATGAATTTAAAACGAGCGTCGAGACTGCGCTGATGTACGCCAAGGCACTGAACTGTAAAAAGGTTCACGCTATGTCTGGCATTGTTGATTCACGCTTCACTCGTGATCAGCATATTGAAACCTTTATCTCAAACATTCGTTATGCAGCGGATAAGTTTGCCGAACAAGGTGTTGAGCTGATGATTGAGCCACTCAACAATCGCGATGTACCGAACTACTTTGTTGCACATCAACGTGAAGCGGTGGAACTCATCAAACAAGTGGCTCGTCCAAACGTGAAATTGCAGCTCGATCTCTATCACGCACAAATTATGGACGGTGATCTGAGTACGTTGATTCGCGATGTGGCGCCATACACAGGCCATATTCAAATTGCTTCTGTGCCTGAAAGGCACGAACCATCGGAAGGCGAACTGAATTACCCACACCTATTCAATGTTTTGGATGACTCTGGTTACCAAGGCTGGATCGGTTGTGAATACAACCCAAGGCATAGCACGCAGCTGGGCCTTAGTTGGGT
>NZ_WXWT01000077.1:0-8369 GCF_009904725.1 Vibrio sp. V43_P6S15P86 | reverse complement strand
ATACGATGTTTTTTGAGTAATCTAAATAAAAAAGCCAGTCTAAATAATCGACTGGCTTTTCATTTTCTCACTGAGGAACCAAAGATACGCTAAAGCTTTAGCGGTTTCTTAAGATTTTTGGGCGTTACATTGCCGCTTTCTTCGCTTCTTCAATCCAACCATCAAAGGTTGTTTGGTTGGCTTTAATCCAGCCATTTACGTGCGCTTCGATGTCTGCCGCGCTATTTTTACCTTGGCTCATCATCATATTCTGCGCACTAACATCATTGATGTTTAGCTTGATGATTTCAAACAGCTTCGCTGCTGCTGGGTTCTTTTCAGTAAACTCTTTGTTCGCAACGATGCGCATAGAGTTCATCTCAAAGCCGTAGTTCTTACCGTTCTCTAGTGTTGTGTCGATGTCCTTACGCTCACCAGGAAGTGAAGAGAATGGCACTTCTAACCAAACAACATCTTTACCCGGAACTAAGACGCCACTTACCCAGTAAGGTGTCCAAGTGTAGTAAAGAATCGGATCGCCTTTTTTGTAACGAGAAATCGTGTCAGCGATAATCGCAGCGTAGTTACCTTGGTTGTGCGTTACTGTGTCACGAAGCTTGAACGCATCCAACTGATGCTCAACGACCATTTCACAACCCCAACCTGGGTTACAACCTGTTAAGTCCGCTTTACCGTCACCGTTGGCATCGAAAAGCTTCGCCAGTTTTGGATCTTTTAATTGACCAATATTTGTGATGCCATATTTTTCAGCGGTTTTTTTATCGATCAAGTAACCTTGCGCAGCACCACTTACATATTGACCTTTGCGGAAAAACTTATCATCACCGCCAGACATTGTGTACTTATCGGCGTGAAGAGGGAACCAACCTACTGCTAAGAAAGTAGCGTCGCCTTTAGCAATAGAGGTATAGCCTACGTTGTAATCCACTTCTTTAGTTGGTTTTACATCGTAACCAAGCTCTTCAAGTGCACGGTTTACGATCAATGTTTGAAACGTTTCCTCTGCAACGGTTGATTGAACTGGCTGAACAGTCACACCTTCACCCGGCAGTTCGCTTGCCACACCATAAGTTGAAAATGCGATAGTACTTAGAGCTCCAACAGAGAGCGCTTTCTTCCATGAATTATTCATTGATGTTTCTCCTAAGTTTTAGATCGTCTTGGTTCGTCTTTGTTTTCAGTTTTAATAGGTATGAAACTGGACCTGTGTGATACCAGCGAAGCTTGGTGTTACCCGCATTAACCCCTAATACTTGGGTAATACGGTCTAATAAAATGGCAAGAATTACGATGCCTAAGCCACCGACAGCAGCAAGACCCATATCAAGTCGGCCGATACCACGAAGTACCATTTGGCCCAAGCCGCCAACCGCAATCATTGAAGCGATCACTACCATAGAAAGTGAAAGCATCAAGGTTTGGTTTACCCCTGCCATAATCGTTGGTAACGCCAATGGCAATTGGATGCGGTAAAGCATCTGTTTTTTGTTTGCCCCGAAAGAGTGGCCCGCTTCGATTAGCTCTTCAGGTACTTGCTGAATCCCTAAAATAGTCAGGCGCACAACGGGAGGCAGTGCGAAAATGATGGTTACTACAACGCCAGGAACGTTACCAATACCGAATAGCATAACGATTGGCACTAGATAAACGAACGCGGGGGTCGTTTGCATTGCATCGAGTATTGGTCTAACAAATTTGGCTGCGGTTTGGCTTCTCGCCAACCATATCCCCATCGGTAGCCCGATAAGCAAACAGAAGAAGACGGCGGTTAAAACCAGTGCGAGCGTTGTCATCGCCTGTGACCACGCACCAATTAGGCCGATAAAAACAAGGGATACAAGTGTTGAAAAACCGAGTTTTACATTGGAAAACTGCCACGCCAGCAAAAATAAAATGAGCACCATGATGGGCGCAGGTGTGGACACCAAAGCAGTTTCAAACGAGGTAAGAATAAAGTCGATTGGAACTCGAATTGCTTGGAAAACTGGGCGACCATGTTCCACCAACCAGTTCAATCCCGATTCTACCCAGCTATCAAGTGGTAGAACCGCATCTTGGAATGGGTTCATAATGTCGAATGGCGCTTGCTCTACAGTTTCTGAGCTTAACCAGTCATTACTTGGGGCAGCGTCAGCACCTGCACCTTGTGACCAAGGATCATCTTGTGCAGGAGCGGTATTCGACCAGGGATCATTGTTAGTTTGCTCTGAAGACATCGTGTTAATCCTTATCTAGTGTTTGTAGAAGACGTGATTTAGTCACGACACCAAAGTAAGTACCTTGCTCATCAACGACAGGTACGGCATAGGGAACGCCTGCAACTAGCCCCAAAATGTCATTGATTGACTGCTCTGGCTGAAGAGTGACTTCATCCGTCAATTGAGCACTGGCTAGAGAGCGGTTTTCTTTGTGAGCCAAACGTAGTGAGTCAAGAGACACGATGCCGGAGTATCGGCTAGATTTATCGACGACAATGCCGTAATCACGGTCATGATCCATTAGAATCTGCATCGCAGAGCCCGGGCCATCATTTTCCGATTTCTTAAAGACGGCGGCGGGTTTCTTACGAGCGATATCTTTTGCTGTCAAGACACTTGCGATGTTTACGCCGCGGAAAAACGCTTCGACATAATCATTTGCTGGGCTGTGCAATATTTCATCAGGCGTGCCAACCTGAACAACCTCACCGTTTTGCATGATGGCGATACGATCACCAATACGCATTGCTTCATCCAAATCATGAGAGATGAAGACAATTGTGCGTTTGTCATCGTTTTGTAGACGAATAAGCTCATCCTGCATCTCAGAACGGATTAATGGGTCTAAAGCGGAAAACGCCTCGTCCATTAATAGAATGTCTGGGTCACAAGCCAATGCCCTTGCTAAACCCACGCGCTGTTTCATACCACCGGATAATTCGTCAGGGAAAGATTCTGCATAAGGGTCTAAGCCAACTCTTTCCAAGGCGGAAAGCGCACTTTTCTGACGTTCATTAACATCAATGCCAGCAAGTTCTAAACCGAATGCAGCGTTTTCGATCACCGTCATGTGAGGCATAAGCGCGAAACTTTGGAAAACCATTGAGATATTGTTGCGACGAACTTCTCGAAGTTCGTCTTCAGAGATATGGGCAATATCTTTCCCTTTGAGATAAACACTGCCTTTCGTTGGCTCAATGAGTCGGTTTAGGAGTCGAACGAGAGTAGATTTTCCCGAACCAGAAAGCCCCATGATTACGAAAATTTCACCTTCGTTAATGGTGAGAGATACATCGTTTACGCCGACTGTTAAACCTGTCTGTTCAAAAATACCATCCTTATCGATACCTTTTTCGATAAGCGAGAAGGCTCTTTCTGGGTCATCTCCAAACACTTTATACAGTCCCTTAACTTCCAGTATGGGATCCATGTTATCTGTCCTTTTTTGTGTGTTTATAACTGTTTAACGATTTGTACTCTAATTAATTTTAGTTCAACTTTCAACGAATGGTGTTCGGTTAATCGGGTTTTATGTGCATACAATGAACAATGAAGGAGGTGTGGTTAAATAGTATTTTCATTAACAAAAATAGATATTTACGGTTGATTTTGTCTTTGCTTAACTTTTCCATGACATTGGTTTGAATTTATTTTGAAGTTTTTAGTACATTTCAACGCAGCCCACCTGCATAGCTATAAGGAGAAATAGATTAGAGGTCTATATTTAAAAACATTAGAGCTCTAATTTTTGGTTGGAGTTTTATTCTGCGAACTAGGTTAGGTGTTGTTATTCTTAGATTTATTCATTGATTGATTTCAATCTTGGTGATATTTATCGCTGTAGTTTAGGCAACGTATGGAATAAAAGATGGAAGCCGAACAGTTAGAAGTGCTCAACTTCATTAGCCAGTACCCACCTTTCGATGATCTACCCGAAGAGCAGTTAAAAAAGATCGCTCTAAATGCCGAGGTTGCATACTTTCGACAAGGCACAGAGATACTCAATTTTGGAGACACGATCCGCGACTTATATATGGTGAGAAGCGGCGCTGTGGAGATCTACCGACGTAAAGGCGAACTCTATAACAGGATTGACGCTGGTGGACTGTTTGGACAGATGGGGTTGTTAATGAACAACCGTGTGCGTATGCCTGCCAAAGCGATAGAAGACACCTTGGTTTACTGTATTCCGGAGGATATTTTCAACGAGCTTTGTGATGAGTTTGAAAACTTTGCTGACTACATGGAACTGGAAGACAGCGCGCGTTTGCGAAGCGCAATATCCAGCCGCTCAGAAAGCAATGACTTTACCACTGCCAAGGCACGTAAGATCTTAGCGAGAGATCCGGTAACGTTGGAGGCGACGGCATCGATTCAAGAAGCCGCGATACTGATGGCGGAGGAAAATGTCACCTCTTTGCTTATTGTTCGCCCAGCAGAAGAACTCACAGAAGAAGACGATGAACAACTACTTGGAATATTGACTGATCGCGATCTATGCATTCGCGTATTAGCTCAGGGCATTGATACCAATATCCCAGTGAGTGAGGTCATGAGTTATGACGTGGTGTCTCTGGATTACAACGCTTATGTCTTTGAAGCCATGTTAACCATGTTGCGCTACAACGTGCACCATCTCCCAATTTTAAAAGATAAAAAGCCGATAGGAATTATTGGCATGACGGATATTGTCCGTTATGAATCTCAAAACAGCTTGCTGCTCGTTAGCTCAATCTTCCAACAAAACAGCGTTGAAGATCTCAAGCAAGTTTCTGAACAAGTGAAAGACTGCTTTGTACGAATGGTGAATGAAGATGCCAACGCTCATATGATTGGTCGAGCCATGTCGGTAATTGGTAGTAGCTTTAAACAGCGTTTGGCTGAATTAGCAGAGCAAGAGCTTGGCCCTGCGCCAATTCCGTATTGTTTGGTCGCTATGGGATCGATGGCCAGGGATGAGCAGTTAATTGTAACGGACCAAGACAACGCCCTTATTCTCGACAACAGTTATGATGTTGAGATGCACGGGGAGTACTTTGAAAAGTTTGCCAAATTTGTTTGTGATGGTTTAGCAGCATGCGGCTATGCTTACTGTACTGGCGACATTATGGCAACCAATCCAGAGTGGCGAAAAACCCGATCGGAGTGGGAAGAGTGCTTTGGCAACTGGATAGATAACCCAACTCCTGAAAGGTTGTTAAACAGTAATATCTTTTTTGATTTATTAGGTGTTCATGGGCGAGTGAAGTGGGCGGAACAATTAAGCAGCTTTATTGTTAGGCGCGCGAAAAGAAACAACCGCTTCCTTGCATGTATGGCTTACAACGCGATACGTCGTACACCGCCATTGGGCTTCTTCAAAGATTTTGTTATGGAAAAAGATGGTCGTCACCGCAATTCTATTAACTTGAAAAGAAGAGGTACTGCGCCATTGGCAGATTTGATTCGAGTACATTCATTGGCAATTGGTTCCCGTTCGCAAAACTCGTTTGACCGTTTAGACGATATCAATGATGCGGGCATTTTACCTAAAGGTCGAGGAATGGACTTGAGGGATGCAATGGAATTGATCTACATGGTTCGAATTCGTCATCAAGCACTCGATATCGAAAATGGAGATGAACCAGATAACAACATTGAGCCAGAGAACATGTCAGAGTTTGAGCGCCGAAACTTAAAAGCTGCTTTCCAAATCCTTAGTAATGCACAGAACTTCATCAAGTTCCGATACCAGAGAAGTAGCAAATAATGTGGTTCTCAAAAAAGGCAGCAAAAGATCAGCTGTTGTTGGATACGTCTCGGACGCCAGAGTGGTCAACGTTATTCAAACAGCTCGCGAAAGAAGCAAGAGACGAGAGACTCAAACGTTATTACTCGACACCGATGGTTAATGGGGAAACCCCAGTTGAGGAAGTGCCATTTGTCTCGGTAGATTTTGAAACGACAGGTTTGAATGCGGAAGAGGATGCAATTCTCACGATTGGACTTGTGCCGTTTACCATTGATCGTGTTCAATGTAGTGGCTCTGCGCATTGGGTTGTTAACCCTAATCGTGAGTTAAACGAAGAGTCAGTCGTGATTCATGGCATCACTGATTCTGAAGTCAAAAACGCGCCCCAACTAACCCACATTTTAGGGGAAATATTGGATGCGCTGTCAGGCAAAGTGGTACTTGTTCATTATAAAAATATCGAAAGGCAGTTTTTTAATAACGCGTTGCTAAATAGCATTGGGGAGGGGATACAGTTTCCTGTTGTTGATACGTTAGATATTGAGTATGCAATACAACGCCGTGAATGCAGAGGTTTTATCAATAAGTTGAAAGGCAAGAAGCCCGGTTCCGTACGATTAGGGCACGCTCGTGAAAGATATGGCCTCCCTGCTTATCAGCCTCACCATGCCCTGACGGATGCGTTAGCAACTGCGGAGCTGTTTCAAGCACAACTGCAGTATCACTTTAATCGAAACATGCCAATATCTTCGGTTTGGCAATAGGCGTTATTTATGGTGAAAACAATAAAATGCAATGAAAGGTAGGGGGCTTTAAGATTATGATAGCGGATTGAGTAACCGCTTATAAGAACAATGTTTTATGAACATGTGCTTGGTAGTGATGAAGACGTTTCATTACTCGAACTCCGACGAAAGTAATTTAAACTTGGTCACGTATTTTTAAGGAGATTATCCGTGAGCACCGATAATAACGGTGGCATTCAACGCCCCGATGGAAAAGTAAACGCAATAGATACTGACTATCAAATTGGTCAGGATAACGTTGCGCTAAAAGTAGGCCCATTTGGCCTTGATATTCACAACCGTGTTTTTGCAATTTCTGGCTTAGCAATCGTCATGTTTGTTGTGATAACACTATTATTCCGAGAACAGGTAGAGCCGTTTTTTGCAGACCTACGAGCGGGTTTGTTACACAATTTAGACTGGTTTTTTCTCGCTTCAGGTAATATTTTTGTCATTGTCTGTGTTGGGTTGATTTTTACACCGCTAGGTCGCGTACGAATCGGCGGTACAGAAGCGACGCCAGATTATTCCTATGCGGGTTGGCTGGCAATGCTCTTTGCAGCAGGTATGGGTATCGGTCTGGTGTTCTTTGGTGTATCAGAACCTATGTCTCATTTTAGTTCTGCTATTGGTGGCGTGAACGTTGAGAACGGTGTTCGTACTGACTGGGCCCCTCTAGGTGGTGCAGAAGGTGATGCAAGTGCTGCATCTGCACTAGGCATGGCGGCGACGATTTACCACTGGGCGCTTCATCCGTGGTCAATCTATGCGCTATTGGCTCTTGGTTTGGCGATTTTCTCGTTTAATAAAGGCTTGCCACTTACCATGCGATCCATTTTTTACCCACTGTTTGGTGAGCGTGTATGGGGTTGGACTGGTCACATTATCGACATTCTTGCCGTTGTAGCGACAGTTTTTGGTCTGGCAACGTCTCTAGGTTACGGTGCGTCTCAAGCCGCAACGGGTTTGAACTTCCTGTTTGATGTTCCAATGACGAATACTACGCAGGTACTATTGATTATTGGCATCACCGCACTCGCTTTAATCTCAGTTGTTGCGGGACTAGACAAAGGCGTGAAAATCTTATCTGAGATCAACATGGGTCTCGCTGCGCTTTTACTGCTTTTTGTTATTGTTGTCGGCCCGACGATCGCGATTTTAACGGGCTTCTTCGAAAATATAGTGTCATATGTGGCTAATATTCCTGCCCTATCAATGCCATTTGGACGAGAAGACGTAAACTATTCTCAAGGTTGGACAGCATTCTACTGGGCTTGGTGGATTTCTTGGTCACCATTTGTCGGTATGTTCATTGCGCGTGTATCTCGTGGTCGTTCCGTTCGTGAGTTCATTATTTGCGTTATCCTTATCCCTTCTTCTGTTTGTGTGTTATGGATGACCGCTTTTGGTGGTAACGCTATAAGCCAATACGTGAGCGATGGTTATGAAGCCGTGTTCAACGCGGAATTACCGTTAAAACTATTTGCCATGTTAGATGTGATGCCGCTAGCTGAAATTACATCTTTCGTCGGTATTATTTTGGTGGTGGTATTCTTCATTACCTCTTCAGACTCTGGTTCACTGGTTATTGATACTATTGCTGCGGGCGGTAAGGTCGATGCGCCAACGCCTCAACGCGTGTTCTGGTGTACGTTTGAAGGCTTAGTTGCGATTGCATTGATGCTTGGTGGTGGCCTAGCGGCAGCTCAAGCAATGGCCGTGACCACAGGCCTACCATTTACGATTGTTCTGCTTGTTGCAACGGTTTCCCTAGTAAAAGGCCTGATGGATGAACCTCGTCCAAAAGCGGTTTCTAAGAAGAAATCGAAATAACCAACATCAGCAGTTAAATATTTGAATAAAGCGGCATGCGAA
>NZ_WXWT01000245.1:0-66865 GCF_009904725.1 Vibrio sp. V43_P6S15P86 | reverse complement strand
TTGCGCGCAACTGATCAACGCCTAATCCTTTAAGGGAAGAGAACACATCAACGGAAACGTCACCACCGAAAGTTTCTACTTGCTTACGAACTTTCAGCAGGGTTTGTTTGCGTGCGCCACTTTTTAGTTTATCTGCTTTGGTTAGCAAAACTTGCACAGGAATGTGGCTATCGATGGCCCAGAAAATCATTTGCTGGTCGAGATCTTTCATTGGATGACGAATGTCCATCAGAACCACTAAGCCTTTTAGGCACTCGCGTTTCTGTAAGTATTCACCCAAAGATTTCTGCCATTTGTTTTTCATCTCTACCGGTACTTGAGCAAAACCGTATCCAGGTAGATCGACAATGTGACAACCTTCTTCTACTTTGAAAAGGTTGATTAATTGCGTACGACCAGGTGTCTTTGATGTCTTGGCTAAGCTTTTTTGATTAGTTAGACGGTTAAGTGCACTCGATTTACCAGCGTTTGAGCGTCCTGCAAACGCAATTTCGACACCTTCGTCTTCCGGTAGGTGACGAATATCGGGTGCGCTGGTGATGAAATGCGTATTTTGGTAATGAATTTTTACGCTCACTGTTAACTCCATCTCGACTTTGTGTAGTCGATTGATTACTTTTTTGTGAAAATGTGTAAAATAACCGTGCTCGGCATAAGGTCGCCTATTGTACCATGAGTGTACGCGGTATGTTCACATTCCGTGGTACTGGAAGCTTGATAATTATAATGGAATGTCATGAAGAAATTAGCGCTAATTTTGAGTCTTTTAGCCAGTTGCTCAGTATGGGCCCAAGGTAATATTGAGGCTGGTAAAGCAAAATCACAAACCTGTGTCGCCTGTCACGGAGCAGATGGCAACAGTGCAATAACAACGTACCCGAAACTCGCAGGCCAACACGCTAAGTATCTTGAGAAGCAGTTAAAAGAACTTAAGCTAGGCATGACAAGTGGTGGTAAACAAGGTCGTTACGATCCTGTAATGAGTGGTATGGCAATGCCACTGAGCGATGAAGATATCGCAGACCTATCTGCTTACTACGCTTCGCTACCAGTTTCAGAAAACTCAACACCTGAAGATGTGGTAGCAAAAGGCAAAACGCTTTATACCGCTGGTGATGCCGAGCGTGGTCTAACCGCATGTATTGCATGTCATGGTCCTCGTGGCAATGGTACTGAGCTTTCAGGTTTCCCGAAAATTTCTGGTCAGCATGCTGACTACATCAAAGCTCAGCTAGAAAAATTCCGTGATGGCGACCGTGGTAATGATATGAATGCCATGATGCGCGACATCGCGAAGAAAATGACAGACGAAGATATCGAAGTGCTGTCTAAATACGTTGGCGGTCTGCACTAATATACCTAAATCGCTCAAGATCCTGCATCTTGAGCTGGTTGGGTAGATGTCCCTACATCGTTCGAGCAACTTGTACAAAAATGCCCTAGTGAATCCACTAGGGCATTTTTGTTCGTGACAAATATCACAGTCGACTTTGAGTTCGAAAGCGATAGTTAGCTCGGTAGTTTGTGAGACATTTGCCATACTTGATGTTGGCTTTTTCTTGTTGGTGTTTTTAACTTTTTGATTAAATGATAATTTTGATGTTTTAGAAAAATAGGCGGATTATTTTTTCAACCCATTACTTGTGAGCATAGCGGGATGGCGTAAAGTAGAAGTTGTTCACAGGGGGTGAATGTAAGGATTTAAGACCACGGTTTAGGTCTCCAAGGATGTAGCTCGGATGCTTGGTGATTTAGAAAGGGATTTAGATAGGTAGGGAGCCTATCTGATAAGGATGGTCATCTCGTCTGACGGTTAAGACAGTGAAACGGATCAGGCACAGGAAGTTGCTCAGTAGACAGGAAGTAAACGGATAGCCAAAACTCATCAGGAAGATGAAAAACAACTCTTTTTGGCAGGGAAAGCTCGAAAAACAAAGGGATTATTGGTGCACCAAATGTGTGCAACACAGTTTCGCCAATTGATGGCACTTAGAAAGCGACAGTCTGACTGTCGCTTTTTTTATATTCTTTTCCCTTGGTAAGTCGCAATCTGAATTACGATTACTGCACTTATTTACTTCGATGGGTTGTAAACAAAGTTTTTTAACAAAAATTGCTGAAAAAATACTCAACAACACTCCAATCCGAGTTCACTTTCTGGTATGTTTCGCATCCCTGTTTGAGGAAGTCAGCATGCATACCTGTCCTTTATGCCAAAATCAGCGTACTCACCACTATTTTGAAGATAAGCGACGTGAATATCTTCAATGTGAGCAGTGCAGTTTGGTGTTTGTGAATCCAGACCAACGTTTGGATGCGGAAACCGAAAAAGCTCACTATGATTTGCATGAGAACAACCCTGAAGATTTAGGTTACCGACGCTTTTTGTCGCGTATTGCTGACCCGATCACAGAGCGAATTTCTCCACAATCAAATGGTATCGACTTTGGTTGTGGTCCTGGCCCAACGCTCTCCTTAATGCTGGAAGAGGCGGGGCACAACATGGCGTTGTACGATCTCTACTACCACCCCGATACGTCGGTTTTAGAAAAAACGTATGATTTCATGACAGCAACAGAGGTGATAGAGCACCTCTACCACCCAGATTTGGTGTGGAAGCAATGGTTGAATTTAGTTAAGCCAGGGGGCTGGATAGGCCTGATGACGAAAATGGTCATCGACGTGGAGGCTTTCAAATCATGGCATTATAAGAACGATCTCACTCATGTAGTGTTCTTTAGTCGTGACACGTTCCAGTTCCTAGCAGAGCGGGATAAGCTCGAACTCGAATTTATTGGTAATGATGTAATTTTACTGAGGAAACCCCAGTAATGAGCCGTAGTAAAAAATCTAGAAAGCCAGGTGCCGCTGGCGCACCTGAGTTTGTTGTAACTCGTAACCGTACAGAATCTGATGTGGAAGGCCGCCTACGCAAGCGTGCTAAAAAGCGCAAAGGCTTGAAAACGGGTAACCGTAACTCAGAAGTTAACGAGCAGAAAAAGCAAGCTGCTGCACAAAACCGCGACCCGCGTTTAGGCAGTAAAAAGAAAATTCCTCTGGTTGTTGAGCCTGCGAAGAAAATGACGAAGCAAGAGCGTCGTTTGTCGGCAGAGCAAGAACTAGAGATGCTAGAAAATGACGCGCAATTGAACGTGTTGCTAGACCGTATTGAAGCGGGTGAAAACCTAGGCACAGGTCTACAGAAATACGTCGATGAGAAGCTCGACCGCATTGAGAAGCTAATGGACCAACTAGGTTTGTTGGAACCTGAAGAAGAGGAAGACTTCACTGCTCCTGCTGAGAAAAGCACGCGCAATGATGATGACTTGCTGGCAGATTTCGACGACATTAACTTCGACGACTACAAAGGATAATTAAGCTATGAATGTAACCTTATTAGCTATTGCTGGTGTTGTGATTATCATCGCACTTGCTTCTTATGCAGGTTACCTTCTGCTTCAATTGAAAAAGCAAAAGGAATTGCAGCTAAAGCATCAAAAATTGGCGATAGATAAACGTAACGCCAACATTTTTGAGAATGTGCATACCTTGTGTCAGGCGGGTATTCAAGGCCAATGCGATTTATCTGAAATCAGTATTCGTGTGTATAACATCATGGATTATGTACAAGGTGAAGACCGTGTCGATTTCGATAAAACGTACCCTGCAATTTCTGAGCTTTACCATATCGTGAAAGATATGGCGCGTGGTGAAGAACGCCAACAACTTGCCAAGAAAGAGCGTATGCAACAGAACTTGACGCGTCATAAAGCGGAAAGCCGCCTTACTGACGCGATCATTGAAGAGCTCAAAGTGTTGCAGAAAAACGTCCAGCCACTGAATAATCAAATCAATATTCAGATGATTTAATAGTTACCCCCAATGGTTTCCTTATGACTGCTGGGGGTATCGTGATCACGCTAGCACTTCTTTAGTTTTATAATTAAAAAGCCAGTCGGCGTTGCCACGCTTGTCATCGTCGTATGGCAAAATAGCGGCTCTGAATATCGGGTGACGGTTTTCGTTGCCCTAGCATTTAACGGAAAGTACCACCATGTCGAATCAACACACTGAATCGAAGCAGCAAATCGTCTGGGATCAAGCGGTATTGGATAAGTACAACTATTCCGGTCCTCGCTACACGTCGTACCCAACGGCGCTGGAGTTCCATGAAGCGTTCACCATTTCTGATTATGATATGGCATGCACTCAGTACCCAGACCGCCCATTATCGCTGTACGTGCACATTCCGTTCTGTCACAAGCTTTGTTACTACTGTGGTTGTAATAAAGTCATTACGCGCCACTCGCACAAAGCGGACGAATACCTCGATGTGCTTGAGCATGAGATTCGTCAACGTGCAGCCTTATTGGTGGGCAGAACGGTAACGCAATTGCACTTTGGTGGTGGTACGCCAACGTTCCTTTCTGAAAAGCAAATTACACGCGTAATGAGCCTGTTGCGCCAAGAGTTTACCTTTAGCAGTGATGCTGAAATCAGTATCGAAGTTGACCCGCGTGAAATTCAGATCACCATGCTGGATCACCTGCGTAGTGAAGGCTTTAACCGCTTGAGCATCGGTGTTCAGGACTTTAACAAAGAAGTGCAAAAATTGGTGAACCGTGAGCAAGATGAAGAGTTCATCTTTGCGATGGTTGCGCGCGCAAAAGAGTTGGGTTTCCGTTCGACAAACCTAGATTTGATCTACGGCTTGCCAAAGCAAACCAAAGACTCTTTTGCCAAGACGTTAGAACAAGTACTGGAAATGCAGCCGGGCCGTCTGTCCGTGTTTAACTACGCGCACATGCCACAGCTATTTGCAGCGCAGCGTAAGATTAAAGACGAAGATCTGCCTAAAGCAGAAGAGAAGATGGCGATTCTGCAAGATACCATCGCGACACTGACTGGTGCTGGCTACCAGTTCATCGGTATGGACCATTTTGCATTGCCTGATGACGAACTTGCCGTTGCTCAGCGCGAAGGTATTTTGCATCGCAACTTCCAAGGCTATACCACACAAGGTGAATGTGATTTGGTTGGCTTTGGTGTCTCTGCAATCTCGATGATCGGCGATGCATACGCGCAAAACCAGAAAGAGCTGAAGAAATACTACGCTCAAGTCAACGAACTTCGTCACGCACTGTGGAAAGGGGTTTCGCTGGATTCTGATGACTTGCTCCGTCGTGAAGTGATTAAGCAGCTGATCTGTAATTTTAAGTTAGACAAGAAAGCGATTGAGTCTGAGTTTAAAGTGAAGTTTGATCAGTACTTTAAAGAAGATTTGCAGCTACTTCAGACCTTCATCAACGATGAGCTGGTGGAAGTGGATGACAATGAAATTCGTGTGACGCTGCGAGGTCGTTTGCTGATCCGTAATATTTGTATGAGCTTCGATAAGTACCTGCGAGCAAAGGCGCGTCAGCAACAATTCTCTCGTGTTATCTAATCATAGACGCCGATTCAAGATATAAAAAATGCCAGCAGATGCTGGCATTTTTTTATGTTTTCGCTGGATTTAAGCGCGATCTTTTACTTTTGCTTTCAGTTCCGCTTTTTCTGCTTCTGAAAGGAATGCAATCTCAAGACCATTGATTTGTGCTTGGCGAATCTGGTCTTGGCTCAGACCAGCTGCTGGTGCCGCTACTTCGTATTCGTATGGCAGCTCGATACCTTCAACCGCTGGGTCGTCAGTGTTCAGACACGCAAGAACTCCATGCTCTAGGAACTGTTTGAGAGGGTGGTTTTCTAACGTTTCTACCGTGCTTGTTTGGTAGTTTGATGTTAGGCAAGACTCAATACCAATGCGGTTTTCTGCTAGGTAATCCATCAGTTTTGGATCGTGGATCGCTTTTACGCCGTGACCGATACGAGTTGCGCCCAGCTCATTGATTGCTTGCCACATGCTCTCTGCACCTGCTGCTTCACCAGCATGAACCGTTACCCCAAGGCCAGCGTCGCGTACTTGTTTGAAGTGAGACACAAAGCGATCGCCTGGTTGGCCCAGTTCGTCACCCGCCAAGTCGACAGCAACGATGTGATCTTTTTGGCTCAGAATGCCGTCCAGTTCTTGTTGGCACGCGTCGGTGCCAAATGTGCGGCTCATGATACCGATCAGGTTGGCTTTCACGCCAAAATCGCGCATACCCGCTTGCACACCGTCCACGACTGCTTCAACAACACCCGCTACTGGTAACTTGTGTTTCATTGCCATGTAGTATGGTGAGAAACGCAGTTCAGCGTAATCGATTTGAGCGTTTAGTGCGTCTTCCACGTTTTCGTACGCCACACGACGACATGCATCTAGGTCGCCCAGTACCGCAACACCCCAGTCGAGCTTAGAAAGGAAAGCAACAAGAGAGGGTTCCGCTTCGACAATTTGAACGTGAGGAGTTAGAGACTCAATATCGTACGCTGGCAGAGCAATACCAAATTTTTGGCCAAGCTCAAGAATCGTTTTAGTACGAATGTTACCGTCGAGGTGGCGGTGCAAATCAGTAAGAGGGAGGTTCTTCGTTATCATTATGTCGATCCGGATAGTTATGAACTGGAACAGGGCCCAAACATCATCTGTGACAATACATGGGTAAGATTTGCAGTTAAGTATAAATAACAGTTAGGTAGATTGTCAGTAGAGGATGACTAGGAAATCAACGATTCTCGCTCTTTTCTACTTCATGTTAACCAAATGTGTTGGCCACTCTTCTAGCGGCATTGGACGGCTGTAATAGAAGCCTTGCACTTGGTTGCAGCCTAAAGAGCGCAGTAATTGTGCTTGATTGCTATCCTCTACGCCTTCTGCGACGACATTGGTTTTAAGGCCCGCGGTGATATTGATGACCGCAGCAACGACCGAACTGTCTAAGTTTTCTTGCGTGAGTTGATTGATGAAGGTGCGATCAATCTTCAAACAAGTAAATGGCAGTGAGTGAAGATAACCCAGTGATGAGTAACCGGTACCGAAATCATCGATCGCGATACCAATCCCCATATCACGCAGTTTGGTCATATTTTCCAGTGTGGTTGGTGCGCTATCAATAATGCGCGACTCGGTGATCTCCAGTGTTAGGTTACTGGCGGGTAATTTTGTGATATCCAATACGTTGGTCACCGTATCGACAAAATCAGGGCAGGACAGTTGATTAACGGAGATGTTCACATGCAGTTGGAAGTCTGATGGCCACTGATTACTTTGAATGGCTTGGTATGTATCGCGGCAAGCTTGTAACAGAATTTGTTGGCCAATGGCTTTGATCATGCCGCTTTCTTCTGCGATTGGAATAAAATCTAGTGGTGACACCATTCCTGAGTCACTGTGCCAGCGCGCCAGCGCTTCTGCGCCACACACATTACCACTAGCGAGATCCACAATAGGTTGATAATGAGGGACAAACTCTTGGTTTTCGATGCCAGTTTGAATCTTAGTCAGCATTTGGGTGCGGAACTTTGAAGCGCTTGCCAGTTCAGGGCTGTAATGACAGACACCGGTCAGTGAGTCTTGCTTGGCGTAGCTTAATGCGATGCTGGCGTTGCGAAGCCACAGCGGCATGGTTTCATTTGGTTGGGTTTGCACAATGCCAAGTGAAATCTTCATCACTACATTCTCACCTTCCACCATAAATGGGGTGGAAAAGAGTTGCTGTAATCGACGCTCGGTTTGTTTAACTTTGGCTTCCGTATCGGCGTTTGAGAGAAACACTGCGAACTCATCACCACCAATCCGAGCCAGTAACGCGTTATCACTAAACTCTTGTTTTAGCCTTTCTGCGATGCTGACCAACAGTTGATCACCGTTATGATGACCCACACTGTCGTTGATATCTCTAAATTTGTTGATACCAAGTAAAAATAAACTGCCGTGGCACAGGTGAGATTGGTTCTCACAGATTTCGACCAAGCCCTGACGACTGTATAAGCGTGTCAGAGAGTCATAAACCAACTGCTCACGCAACGCTTTAAATGAGGCTCTGAGGTTACTCGTCATCTCATTAAAGGCATGCACAAGTACCGTTGTCTCATACACATAACCAGGTTTTGGCATACTGCTGTCCCAATCGCCATTCGCAAGGTGTTGGGCGGCGTCGGCCGTCGCGTTAATCGGTCTGGTGACTCGGTTGAAAATGATCCAACTGATGGCGATACCAAATAAGCTGACGATAAACCCGACCAGCCAACTCTTTTGTTGGCTTTTCGGCAATGTACCCAGCAACTCGGATTCAGATATAGAGGTGCCAATAAACCATGTTAAACCGTTTTGATCTCGGTATGGGGTTAGTCGGCTGAAAATACGTTGGCCGTCATGCTCAAATGAAAAGGTGTAAGGTTGCTTAGTGTTGTTGAGATCAAACGACCGAACGCGGCTCGCACTGATTTTGATGATCGGATCTGCGTTTTCAGCCGCAAACAAACGCTGCCCTTTATCAGAAAACTTTGTGCCCCATGAGATAACGCTTCCCGGGCCTGAGTGAGCGATTAAACGATGCTCTGGGTCCATGATGTAGACCGAAGCTTTGGTGTTGTATTTTAACTCACGTAGAAATTCGTTAAATGTGTTGATGCGAATGTCTGTCACCAACACGCCAGCAAATTGGTCGTGTTTATACACCGGTGTCATGGCTGACAGCGTAATATCCTGGCGTTCATCGGCATTCGTATAAATCTCAGACCACATCGAGGTTTGAGTCTCTGCGACAGGCGTATACCATGGGCGAGTGCGAGGATCGTATGGAGAGATAACCGTTCGAATGCTATTACTCACATGGTTGGTGCCATAAATAATCAGATCACCATCGGTATATCGATCTTGAACCATTAAGGTGTAATCGTCGGAAAGCTCGCGGCGGAACCCGGCAAAGTCACCGCTTTCTGAACCAAATGCGATGACATCCAACTGCGGTATCGATTGGTAAAGGTTTTTGAATGCACTCAGCAGGTAGCTTTGAATATCTGAGGTGTCGTGAGGGTGATAAAGGTTGTGATAGCTGACGTTATGTGCGAGAGCCATAACTGCAGTAAACGGCTTGCGCAGATAGCTATTAAGGTGGTCGTGGACACTTTCGGTTAACACGGAAAGTTGTTTGTCGCTGATATCTGTGACCACTTCTTCGTAGCTTTGCTTTTGGACGTAGACAATGACACCGATCGCCAGTAAGAAGATCATGACAAATGGAATGAGAACAGCGGTACGCAGTGTAATTTGAGTCGTAGCAGTAGACATTGCCTAATCACATAGATGGTGGTGCGCCACAATTGTACTGATATTTTTGTTAATATCGAGTGACAAACGACTCTCGTTGTTAACGCACCACGTAAGTGATTGTCAGTACAATTCTTTTAATTTTCTGGTAAGCGTGTTTCGCCCCCAGCCTAATACTTTAGCGGCATCTTGCTTGTGACCTTTAGTGTGCTCCAAAGCTGCCTCTAATAAAATGCGCTCAAATTCTGGTAAAGCATAAGAAAGCAGTTCTTTATCTCCTGCCGCGAGTGATTGACGTGCCCAATCCGCCAATTGTTCTTGCCAGCTGCCATGTTCAGAGTCCGAAATGGATTTTTTCTCTTCGAGCAGTTCGCTTGGTAAGTCGTTTGGCAATACCTCGCTACCACTGGCCATGACGGTTAACCAACGGCAAATATTCTCTAATTGACGCACGTTGCCCGGCCAATCAAGGCGGTTAAGAATTTCAACGGTCGACGGATGCAGAGTTTTGGTTTCGACCCCCAGCTCATCAGCCGCTCGGATAAGAAAATGCTGCGTAAGTTTTTCGATGTCTTGCTTACGTTCACGCAATGCCGGAATCTGCACTCGAATCACGTTCAAGCGATGGAATAAGTCTTCACGGAAATCGCCTTCATGCACCAGCTTTTCTAAATTCTGGTGTGTTGCCGCGACAATCCTTACGTCGACGCTGATTGGGGAGTGACCGCCCACTCGATAAAACTGTCCGTCGGCCAGAACACGCAGCAAACGGGTTTGAATATCTAACGGCATGTCACCGATTTCGTCTAAAAATAGGGTGCCGCCATTGGCTTGTTCGAATCGACCCTGACGAACATTGTTCGCCCCGGTAAATGCCCCTTTTTCATGACCAAACAACTCTGACTCAATCAGATCTTTGGGAATCGCCGCCATATTGAGTGCAATAAAAGGTTTGTTGGCGCGAGGACTATGGCGGTGCAACGCATGAGCAACGAGCTCTTTACCCGTGCCCGATTCACCGTTAATCAATACTGAAATTGAGGAGCGAGAAAGACGACCAATGGCGCGAAATACTTCTTGCATGGCTGGCGCTTCACCGATGATTTCTGGCGTTTCTGCTGGAATGTCTTCTGGAGAGAGTTGCTCACGTTTATTTTCGTGACTGTGTGCAATCGCTCGCTCAACTAACGTTAAGGTTTCATCGATATCAAAAGGTTTTGGTAAGTATTCAAAGGCGCCTTTTTGGTACGCATTCACTGCCGCATCCAAATCCGAGTGGGCGGTCATGATAATCACGGGAAGGTCTGGGTAATCGCGCTGTACTTGTTTTAGCAGCTCTAATCCATCAATGCCCGGCATGCGAATGTCTGATACCAGCACATCTGGTACTTCGCGTTCGAGCGCCATCAAAACGCTTTCCCCATCGGCATAGGTTTCGCATTTTATGTTGGCAGAGGAGAGCGTTTTCTCCATCACCCAGCGAATGGAACTGTCGTCATCAACGACCCAAACATATCCTTTACTCATGTAGTAATCCTTGCAGCAAACCGAAAAAATGATGCGACTTGAAGTCCATTAGCGCAATCAGATCGGCAAATAAATAGTAAATGTTGTGTGACCAGGCCAGCTTTCTACGTCTATTTTTCCATTGTGCTGGTCGATCAAATTTTGTGAAATAGACAGCCCTAAGCCAGTTCCTCCCTCGCGGCCACTGACCATGGGATAGAACAGCGTGTCTTGTAATTCCGGTGGAATGCCTGGGCCGTTGTCTGTGATTTCGACACGCGCAGCGAGTTTACAGCGTTTGCCGTGAATATTAGCTTGATGCACCGTTCTGGTGCGAATGGTGATTTTACCGTGTTCTTGATGGCTAAGAATTTGCGCCGCATTACTGACGATATTAAGCATCGCCTGTTCGATTTGGTCCGCATCCATCAAAATTTCTGGCAAGCTCGGGTCGTAATCGCGTTCAATCACGATTGAACGTTGCGATTCTAATTCAACCAACTGGCGGACCTTTTCCAGAATTTGATGCAAGTTTTCTTGTGTCTTTTTACCTGGCTTTTGTGGCCCGAGTAATCGATCAACGAGCGCTCTTAAACGGTCGGCTTGCTCAATAATGATGTGCGTATACTCGGTGAGAGAGGGATCTGGCAGCATTTTTTCTAGCAATTGCGCTGCACCACGTAATCCACCTAGCGGGTTTTTGATCTCATGTGCAAGCCCTCGGACCAACAGTTTCGCCGCTTGTTGCTGGGCGTGCTGGTTCAGTTCTTGAGAGAGTCGGCGCTGTTGATCAATTTTGCGCATCTCGACGAGTAACATCAGTTGTTTTTGCCAAGTGATTGGGCTAACTGTCACCTCTAGCATTAAGGGGCGGCCATCAACAACGAAAGTGACGTCACTGTCGGTGATGCTTTGGCCACTTTGCAATGGTTGAGTGAGCAGCGCGAGATCCAGCGACGCATGTTGAATCAATTGAGAAAGCGATTGTTCAACAATACGTTTCGCGCTTTGAGAAAACAGCAACTCGGCAGCCGGATTGGCATAACGGATAGCCAATCCATCATCAAGAATCAGCGTTGCTGTCACCATGTTGTTGAGAATGGCACTAGGAAGACTGGTATCCACATTACGTCCTTGTTTTGCTTTAAGATTGTGCGTTGCACAATAATGGTGCAATTGAACGTTAAGTATGGCGAATAAATCTCAGAAGAAAAAGTGAAAAGCACCGCAGTGATGCTATTTTTTTCACCAGATATTCTATTTTGCCCCTTTTACGGTCGGCTTAACACTTGCTCTATGTAAATGCACCGTTATAGGGCTAGTAGATGCAATAAGCTTGCCGCTTCTTTTCGCGTGCACGGCCAGTGTGTGGGTGCCTCGGTCAATATTGTTTAACTGCCACATCATATGGCTTTGTGGCGCACCATAAGGTTTTCCGTCGAGCAGCAGTTGCAACTGTTCGCCGATACCAAGCTTGCGATTGGTTTCCAGTTGAATATTGATGATGCCTCGGTTGCTACGGATGGTTTCGTTATGTTGAGGAGTCAGCATCGAGAGCTTTAATGGGAGAGGTTTATCGGTTTTCTTTTCCGGCTTGTCTTGTGGCTCTTTCGATGGCTTGGTCTGAGGGGCGAGTGATTCCGTGCTTTCTACCTTAGGAGCGGGTGCGCTGGCTTCAAGGTTTGGCAGCGCGATGGCTTTTGCACCTTGGTTTGGCGTATCACTAAAATGAACCACGCCATTTTTATCTACCCATGTATAAGCAACCTGCGCTGATGCGATGGAGGCGATTAACAATCCGCTGAGAGCACATAGCGATGGAATAAGCTGAACTTTCATTGCTCACCTTCTTTTGATCGATGATTTCACGTTTCAATGGCTTAGCTCTTTGACCTACAAGGTAAAAAGTCCAAGCGTATTTTTATTATCCCCTCATGTTAAACGTCGAATCTTGACTGACGAATACAAAAAAGGCCCGCCTGCGAGGCGAGCCTAATATTTTGTTGCTGTGTTTACATTTTACACAGTGTCGACCTTATACAGAGTAGTAAAGTTCGAACTCAACTGGGTGAGTTGTCATGTTCACGCGCTCTACGTCCTGAGATTTCAGCTCGATGTAAGAGTCGATGAAGTCGTCAGAGAATACACCA
Source organism: Vibrio sp. V43_P6S15P86 (assembly GCF_009904725.1). Classification (NCBI taxonomy): domain Bacteria; kingdom Pseudomonadati; phylum Pseudomonadota; class Gammaproteobacteria; order Vibrionales; family Vibrionaceae; genus Vibrio; species Vibrio sp. V43_P6S15P86. Next base: position 54,016 of record NZ_WXWT01000245.1, on the reverse strand, counting down.
CCCGCTGTTAGGAATTCACGGTCAGCATCTAGCTCTGCTAGTGCGTCTTTCAGTGAGTATGCAACCGTTGGGATTTCTGCTGCTTCTTCTGCTGGTAGATCGTAAAGGTCTTTATCCATTGCTTCGCCTGGGTGGATCTTGTTCTTAATACCGTCAAGACCAGCCATTAGCATTGATGCAAAGCATAGGTATGGGTTAGCCGCTGGGTCACCAAAGCGAACTTCGATACGACGTGCTTTCGGGCTTGGTACCACTGGGATACGGATTGAAGCAGAGCGGTTACGTGCAGAGTAAGCAAGCATAACTGGCGCTTCGAAGCCTGGTACAAGACGTTTGTACGAGTTTGTTGATGGGTTAGCAAATGCGTTGATTGCACGAGCGTGTTTGATGATACCGCCAATGTAGTAAAGCGCCATTTCAGATAGACCGCCGTACTTGTCACCAGCAAATAGGTTTACTCCATCTTTCGCTAGAGATTGGTGAACGTGCATACCGCTACCGTTGTCACCAACAAGTGGTTTAGGCATGAATGTTGCCGTTTTACCAAACGCGTGAGCAACGTTGTGTACAACGTACTTGTAGATTTGGATTTCGTCAGCTTTGGTTGTTAGCGTGTTGAAACGAGTTGCGATTTCGTTTTGACCCGCTGTTGCCACTTCGTGGTGGTGCGCTTCAACAACAAGACCCATTTCTTCCATTACTAGACACATAGCAGAACGGATGTCTTGAGATGAATCCACTGGAGCTACAGGGAAGTAACCACCTTTAACGCCTGGACGGTGACCTTTGTTACCTTCTTCGTAATCGGAACCTGTGTTCCATGCTGCTTCTACGTCATCGATCTTGAAGAAAGAGCCTGACATGTCAGTCGCGAATTTCACGTCGTCAAATAGGAAGAATTCTGGCTCAGGACCGATAAGTACAGTATCTGCAACGCCAGTAGAGCGCATGAAGTCTTCAGCGCGTTTTGCGATAGAACGTGGGTCACGGTCGTAGCCTTGCATTGTTGCTGGCTCTAAGATGTCACAACGGATGTTTAGTGTTGCGTCTTCCGTGAATGGGTCAAGCACAGCAGAAGATGCGTCAGGCATCATTACCATGTCTGATTCGTTGATACCTTTCCAGCCAGCAACTGATGAACCATCGAACATTTTACCTTCTTCGAAGAAGTCTGCGTCGATTTGGTGAGCAGGGATCGAAATGTGCTGCTCTTTACCTTTTGTATCAGTGAAGCGTAGGTCAACAAACTTAACTTCGTTTTCTTGGATCAGCGATAGAACGTTTTCTACTGACATCTTGGATAACCTCCAGTGTTAATAAGCGGTAAAAGCTCGATTTATGAATTATTCATGAAACCTGGCATTGATTAATCAATTTGACTTTTCATTAATCGATGCTGTTTTAACTAAAGCCAAAACCGTGCCAAAAAAAATATTCCATTAATTTCAAGCAATTGTGTTTTTTGGCGCTAGCTTGGTGCAGATGATTGCACCAAAATGATCTTTATTCGCACCATTGTGGTGCGGAAAATCATTATTGCACCATAATGTGACAGGCGCATTGCTTATTCAGCCCAGTTTTTGAGCAAGAGTCAATTTGAATTATGCATCGATTGGAATAAAGTTGCGTTTAATCAATTCGTTCTGAGGAAGAAAATGGGCATTAAGCGTAAAAATCGCAGAAATGCTCGGGAGTAGATCACATATTTCTAGGCTTTTTGCTAAAATCTGGTACATTATGGCCGTTTTTTTAATCAGCAAATGTCGCCAGAGAGCACCCGTTCTCAGCGTGGGGGCATTTCATCTATCTAAGTGAATCAATATCCATGGCTACTCCACAGATTGATAAATTAAGAAATATCGCGATCATCGCGCACGTTGACCACGGTAAAACCACGTTGGTTGACAAGCTGCTACAACAATCAGGCACGCTTGAGTCTCGCGGTGAAGCTGAAGAGCGAGTCATGGACTCGAACGACATCGAGAAAGAGCGCGGTATTACCATTCTTGCTAAAAACACAGCAATCGACTGGAACGATTACCGTATCAACATCGTAGATACTCCGGGACACGCGGACTTCGGTGGCGAAGTTGAACGTATCATGTCGATGGTAGACTCTGTACTACTTATCGTTGACGCGGTTGATGGTCCAATGCCTCAAACGCGTTTCGTAACACAAAAAGCGTTTGCTCATGGTCTAAAACCAATCGTTGTTATCAACAAGATTGACCGCCCTGGTGCACGTCCTGATTGGGTTATGGACCAAGTGTTCGACCTATTCGACAACCTAGGTGCTTCTGACGAACAGTTAGACTTTAAAGTGGTTTACGCTTCTGCTCTTAACGGTTGGGCTTCTCTAGAAGAAGGCGAAACTGGCGAGAACATGGAACCGCTATTCGAAACTATCGTTGGCGAAGTAGCTGCACCAGAAGTTGACCTAGATGGTCCACTACAGATGCAAATCTCTCAGTTGGATTACAGCTCTTACGTTGGCGTTATCGGCGTTGGCCGTGTAACTCGTGGTAGCGTTAAGCCAAACCAGCAAGTAACGGTTGTTGGTGCAGACGGCAAAACTCGCAACGGTAAAGTGGGCACAGTAATGGGCTACCTAGGCCTAGAGCGTCACGAAGTTGAGCAAGCTAACGCGGGTGATATCATTGCAATCACTGGTCTTGGCGAGCTTAAAATCTCTGACACTATCTGTGCACAAAACGCAGTAGAAGCACTACCAGCACTGTCTGTTGATGAACCAACAGTAACCATGACGTTCCAAGTAAACACGTCTCCATTCGCTGGTAAAGAAGGTAAGTTCGTCACTTCACGTAACATCCTTGAGCGTCTAGAGAAGGAACTGGTACACAACGTTGCACTGCGCGTTGAACAAACAGACGATCCAGACAAATTCCGCGTATCAGGCCGTGGTGAGCTTCACCTGTCTATCCTGATCGAAAACATGCGTCGTGAAGGCTTCGAGCTTGCCGTATCTCGTCCAGAAGTAATCATCAAAGAAGAAGATGGTCAGCTAATGGAACCGTTTGAAACGGTAACTATCGACGTAATGGAAGAGCACCAAGGCGGTATCATGGAGAATATCGGCCTACGTAAAGGTGAGCTGAAAGATATGGCTCCAGACGGTAAAGGCCGTGTACGTATGGACTTCATCATGCCATCTCGTGGTCTGATCGGCTTCCAAACGGAATTCATGACACTGACTTCTGGTTCTGGTCTTCTATACCATACGTTTGACCACTACGGCCCACACAAAGGCGGTAACATCGGTCAGCGTATCAACGGTGTTCTGATTGCTAACGCTGCGGGTAAAGCGCTAACTAACGCACTGTTCAACCTTCAAGAACGTGGTCGTCTATTTATCGGTCACGGTGTGGAAGTTTACGAAGGCATGGTTATCGGTATTCACAGCCGCGACAACGACCTAACAGTAAACGCGCTGAAAGGTAAGCAGCTAACCAACGTTCGTGCATCTGGTACCGATGACGCACAGGTTCTAACTCCGCCAATCATCATGACACTAGAGCAAGCGCTTGAGTTCATCGATGACGACGAGCTAGTAGAAGTAACACCTGAAAGCATCCGTATCCGTAAGAAATTCCTAACGGAAAGCGATCGTAAACGTGCTTCTCGTGGCGCGAAATAATTTTCGTTAAGCGATTCAATTAAGAAGAAGCCCTGAGTTATGCTCAGGGTTTTTTGTATCTAGAGAATGAACATATCAGCATGAAGCCAATTGTGATTACTGGTGGCCCAGGTGCGGGGAAAACCACCCTACTGAATGCATTAGAGCGGCAAGGGTATGCGACGTTTGCAGAGAGCTCTCGTACGCTAATTGAACAGCAAAACCAGTTAGACGACGGTATCTTGCCGTGGACGAACCTGCCTGAGTTTGCTCAATTGTGTCTCGACTTGATGAGCAAGCAAAAGAGTGATGCGCGTTGTCATGACGTTGCGTTTGTTGATCGCGCCATCCCAGACATCATTGCTTACTTACAAGTGGGCGGTTGTAAGGTTGACCAAGCTTTCTTAACTGAAAGTGCTGGGTACCATAGTCAGGTGTTTACTTGTCGACCTGAAGCATCCATTTACGTGCAAGATGAAGTGCGTCCACACAGCTTTGAAGAAGCATTGGAGATTCATCAATCCTTAGTGGATATCTATGCTGAATTAGGTTACGAAGTGGTAGAAGTGCCATGGGGCAGTGTGCTAGAACGAGTAGGTTTTGTTCGAAGAGTCATCGGTTTAGTTGATGAGGTCGCAGACTAAAACCTCCTCGCTAGGAGGAGGCTTGAATCATTTACTTTTGATTGAGCTTTTGTAGGAACTTATCAGACTCTGCAATCGCTTCGTTCATCTGTTTGATGGCAAACTGAATGTCTTTCTCTAGACTAGAAAATTCACCTTGTAGAGAGCCAATCGCACTCGCGTTAAGGTTGTGTTTCAAGTACAACGTGTTGTCGCGCAGTGTATTTAGTACAGGCGTCATCTTTTTCTCTGCACGCTTCATTGCGCTAAGCATGGTTTTGTACGAAGCTTTGGTTTCACGTAGCTTTTGTTCGCTTGAACGGCGCAATTTCGCGCTCGAGTACAGCTCTAGTTCGTCTTGCCATTCATCAAACAGTGCGCCGGAAACGTCTTCAATCGCAGCAATGCGGTCACGAACGTCTTGCGCCGCTTTTTCGCTGTCTTCGTACTTGTCATTGATTTTGTTGTAGACACTTTCTAGCTCACCACCATCAAAATTAGTGATCGCAGATAAGGCCTCGAGTGCACTGGTGAATTCTTCTTGTGCATCTTGTTGAGATTCTTTGGCATCTTCAACGCGGTCGACCATAATATCTCGTTTATGGTACCCAACTTGCTCCATCGCTGAGTAATAAGCAGATTGACACCCTGTTAAAGTGAAAATTGATAGTACAATTGCTAATAAATAAGGCATTCTTATGTCCTCGACGCTAATTATGGGATGAACTATGAACCAGTTATCAGAGAGTTACAAGGCAAGATTAATCAATCTACTGCCAAGTTGCGTCGCGTTTTTTAAGTATCTTCTTAAGCGATTAACGCATGATCGCGTCAATGTGAACGCGGGCTATCTTGCCTACATTACCTTGTTATCCATCGTGCCAATGCTGACGGTATTGTTATCAATATTGTCGAAATTTCCCGTTTTTGCGAACGTCGGTGAGGTGTTGCAAGGCTACATTATTGAGAATTTTGTTCCGGCATCTGGGGAAGCTGTACATACGGCATTGCAGGAATTTGTGGCGAATACGGGCAAAATGAGCGCGGTTGGCGGTGGGTTTTTATTCATTGCTGCAGTCATGCTGATTTCGAACATTGATAAGAACTTAAACTACATTTGGCGAGTTAAAGATAAGCGCCGTTTAGTATTTTCATTCTCTATGTATTGGATGGTACTCACGTTAGGGCCGATCATGGTCGGTGCGAGTATCGCGGCTACATCGTACGTGACCTCACTGCAAATTTTAGAGAACGAGACATTATCTGGTGCGTTCAATCTGTTTTTACGTTGGTTACCGCTGTTGTTGTCTTTTTTCGCTTTCCTTGGCTTATATATTCTGGTGCCGAATAAAAAAGTGCACCTGGCTCATGGCGCGATGGGGGCAGCAGTCGCTGCGATACTGTTCGAATTAAGTAAAAAGGGCTTTGCACTCTACATCACGCAGTTCCCCTCTTATCAGCTCATTTACGGCGCGTTAGCCGCGATTCCTATCTTGTTTGTTTGGGTGTATTTATGCTGGATGATCGTGTTATTGGGTGCGGAAGTCACAGCTGCGCTTGGTGAGCGAGAGCACTGGAGTGAAGATTTAGACATGATACACTCGACCGCTGAATCTCAGTTAACAGATGAAGGAAGCGAGAGTAGTGATAGCGCTAATTCAACGAGTCAGTGAAGCTGCCGTCCGTGTGGATGGTGAAGTCGTAGGGGAAATTGATCGTGGTCTGCTGGTCTTATTAGGAGTAGAGAAAGACGACGATGAGGCCAAAGCAAAACGCTTGATGGAGCGTGTTACGACCTACCGCGTGTTCGAAGATGATGAAGGTAAGATGAACCTGAATGTCAAACAGGTAGAAGGCAAAGTGCTGGTGGTTTCTCAATTTACGTTACCTGCGGATACAAAAAAAGGCACTCGTGCTGGCTTTTCTCGCGGTGCGCATCCTGCTGATGCTGAGCGCTTGTATGATTACTTTTCTGATTTGTGTGAACAAGTTTTACCCACACAGCGTGGCCGCTTCGCTGCCTATATGAAAGTGTCCTTAGTGAATGACGGTCCGGTGACGTTTTGGTTGCAGGTCTAGTCTGGTAACACAAGCGCCATGGTCTAAGCTTTAACTCCAAGCTCATGGAATTGGCTTGGAGTGATTTTCCCGACATTTATTAGTGTTGTGCTTTCAAAGGATTGATATGTTCAAACTCATTACTCCCAAAACCGATAATCAGATAAACAAGTATTATCAGTTTCGCTGGCAACTGCTTCGTGAGCCATGGCGTATGCCAATTGGCTCTGAACGCGATGAATACGATGAAATGAGCCATCACCGTATGATTGTTGATGGCCGAGGTCGTCCTATGGCGATCGGTCGTTTATACATTACGCCGGATAATGATGGCCAAATCCGCTATATGGCGGTTAAAAATAATCGCCGCAGTAAAGGTATGGGCTCGCTGGTTCTGGTCGCGCTAGAGTCGTTAGCACGCCAAGAAGGGGCGAAGCGCTTGGTGTGTAATGCCCGTGAAGATGCCATCGCCTTTTACGAGAAAAATGGCTTTGAGCGTCGCGGTGAACTGACCGACGAGCGCGGTCCTGTGCGTCACCAGCAAATGGTGAAACCATTGGATCCGATGGCGAATGTGTTGCGTCGCCCAGAATGGTGCACTGAACTTCAGCAGCGCTGGGAGCAACAGATCCCAATTAGCGACAAAATGGGGATAAAAATTAACCAGTACACGGGTTACCAGTTTGAATGCTGCGCGCAACTTAATCCAAACCTTAATCCGCATAACACCATGTTTGCGGGGTCGGCTTTTACTTTAGCCACCTTGACGGGGTGGGGTATGACGTGGCTGCTGCTTAAAGAGCGCGGTTTGCATGGTGATATTGTATTGGCCGACAGCTCGATTCGTTATCGTCAACCAGTCGAACAAAACCCCGTGGCGAGTACTTCGTTGGATGGGATCAGTGGTGACCTAGATCGATTGGAGTCAGGGCGCAAAGCACGCATCGTCATTCACGTGGTGATTTATAGTGGCGACACGCCAGCCGTAGATTTTGTTGGTACCTATATGCTGATACCGAACTATTCGCAATTACTCAGCTGTTAATTGAGAGGGCGCCTTACTGATCTGTAGGGCGCTTATCTGTTTCGTTTTCTCGCTCTGTCGGTGGGAGGATTTGTTCCTCTGTGGTGGGATCAGTGACAGATGCTTCGTCTTCTTCGACAATTTCTTCGGAAAATTCTTCCTCTTGAATCTCCACATTGATGTTATCAATCGCAGTTGGCAGCTCCATGGCTGATTCACTTGTTTGTGGAGTGCTTTCAACATCAGCCGGTGCTTTTAAACATTCATTATGATGGATTTCGCCACTGAGTAGATCGCCTTCAACGCTCCCGCACGACTCTTTCCATTGATAAACAATGCCATTTAGCGGGTTGTTGGCCATATCAAACTCGCCCCAAACCCTACCACTTATAGCTTTCCCAGAAATGGTGACTGGTTCTATGGCGACTTTCCCTCGTTGCGCGCTTAAACGCAGCGGACTTAAGGTAATGGTTTTGAGCGAATGATTCGCTTGGGATTTAAAACGGGTATCTCGTAGGTTGGCTTCCACTTCACCAGATAAGCTGTAGGCCAGCATGTTGAGATCACCTGATAATCCTTGTAAATCGAGGCTGAGATCGGAAAAACCATCAATGGCCAGTGTGTTGGGTAAATAATCGTGGAAGAGTGATAAGGGAATGCCATCGGCATTGAGGTTGAGTGCCCAAGGCTGGCTCGGAGTACTTAGGTTTATCTGTCCGATGCCTTCTACGTAGCCTTGCTCGAGTGGTGCAAAAAGGCGTGTCAGTTTCCAAAAGCCATTCTCACTTTGCATGGCAAGTGCAGCATGAGACGTGAGCACTTGGTTATAACTGGCGTTTACAACGCTAGCGTCCAGATCGCCATGCCAAAGGCCCCAACGTTGATTGACCTGTTTAAGATCAAGCTGCTGCCCTTCGATGTTTAAACCGGAGAACTGCCAATAAGGTTCGTGAGATAGCTGAATGATCTGGCTGCGCTCGATGTCGAGTCGTTGGATTGTGACATGATCTAACTTACTGATGGCTGCGTGCCACCAGTTTTGGTTATCTTCAGGTTGTATTGCCCACTTGAGGCCTTGAATGGAGGCTTCTTCGAGTTGCCATTGCGTTGGAGTGAACACCCCAGAGACCTGCACACGACCTTGCTGCCAATCTAAGCTGAGATCGTTGAGCTGGATTTTTCCAGGCTCTATAGCAGCACTTAAACGTGGCTCTATTGCGGTTTGCTGTTGGAATTGGACGCTATCCGCCTGCAATGAAACTTGAGCCGTTGTCTCCCAGAGAGATAGTGGCAGTGTGGCGTTTTCTACGGAGAGCTCTAAGTTTTGCCAGTGCCAATCGCCCCATTCAATATCGGCGTTCAGTAAGTCTAAGCTATTAATGTGATTAATCTTGAATGGTATTGCTTGCCAAGGCTTAGCAAGCAGTGATTGGAGCTGGATATGATTGAGTTGCAACTTATTGATGGTCACATTCACTAAAGACCAGCCTTGTGGATACTGCTCGCCTTGCCCTGAAATTTGACTGTTACGCCAGTTAAATGAAGTGCCATAGAGCGTACTGTCTTGCGGTTTGTAGTCCATGTCGACCAAGACCTGATTAAAGGCTTCGCCATTCCAATAGATCTGGTCGGCTGCAAGTTGAACCTCGCCATATGGTATTAACTGGCCATTCCACTGTGGTGATTGAATTTGAAGGTCAATGCCATTACCAGAAAACTGCTCGTCGGCGTAATCAATATTTTTGAGCGCGACTTGATGGAACAAAACGTTATCTAAAGACTTGAGCTTTGGCGCGCCATACTGCAAATTAAGTCCATCAATCAATAAGCTATCAACGATCCATTTACCATCGCGATAAACATCGGGATTCATCCATAAATCGACTTGCTCGATATAAGAAGCGTCGTCTACGTTTGTGTTCACACCCTGTAAAGTTAGGTGGTAGGGAAAATCGTAACGCACGCTTTCTGCTTGAAAGGGCAAGGAAATGCTGTTTGATAGCAGACGCCAAGTTGCATCGGCGTAAGATGTTGTTAACAGCGCAATCATAGTGGCCGGAATGGCAACTAAGATAACCAGTAACAGAATTAGAACTCGACGCGCTGTTTTCATCCCTGCTAGAACCTACGTTTGCAATTAAATAAAACTAGATAGGCTTTAGCTTGTATCAATATTCTGCGGTATTCAATAAAAAGCCCCTCAAAAGAGGGGCTTGAAGCGGTTTTTTGTAACTTGGTCTACGTAAAAGTGATAAGTGACCGCCCACTTATCACTGTGGTTTACGCGACGTCGTTGTTACTCGACTTAATCAATCTGAGGACCAGCCGCAACCAGAGATTTACCTTCAGCGTTGTCTGTGTACTTATCAAAGTTATTGATAAAGCGCGCTGCTAAATCTTTCGCTTTGCTTTCCCACTGAAGTGGGTCAACGTACGTGTCGCGAGGGTCTAGAATGCTTGGATCCACACCTGGTAGTGACGTTGGTACTTCAAGGTTGAAGATTGGAATGTGCTTAGTTGGTGCTTCTTCAATCGAACCATCAAGAATGGCATCAATAATTCCGCGTGTATCTTGAATAGAGATACGTTTGCCAGTGCCGTTCCAACCAGTATTCACTAGGTAAGCCTCAGCGCCCGCTGCTTCCATGCGTTTTACCAGTACTTCCGCGTATTTTGTTGGGTGGAGCGTTAGGAACGCCGCGCCGAAACAAGCAGAGAAAGTTGGTGTTGGCTCAGTAATACCGCGCTCTGTTCCCGCTAGTTTGGCGGTAAAGCCTGATAGGAAGTGGTACTTAGTTTGCTCAGGTGTCAATTTAGATACTGGAGGCAGTACGCCAAATGCGTCGGCTGATAGGAAGATCACTTTATTCGCGTGACCGCCTTTTGATACTGGCTTAACGATATTATCGATATGGTAGATAGGGTAAGAAACACGTGTGTTTTCTGTTTTCGAACCATCATCAAAGTCGATAGAGCCATCGCCACGTACTGTTACGTTTTCTAGCAGTGCATCACGACGAATTGCGTTGTAGATGTCCGGCTCCGCTTCTTTCGAAAGTTTGATGGTTTTTGCGTAACAACCACCTTCGAAGTTGAAGACACCGTCATCATCCCAGCCGTGCTCATCATCACCAATTAGCGCACGTTTAGGATCAGTCGACAGGGTCGTTTTACCCGTACCAGATAGACCGAAGAATACCGCTACATCGCCATCTTTGCCCATGTTAGCGCTACAGTGCATTGATGCGATGTCTTTTAGTGGAAGGAAGTAGTTCATCATGGCGAACATACCTTTCTTCATTTCACCGCCGTACCAAGTACCACCGATAAGTTGCATGCGCTCAGTTAGGTTAAATACGGTGAAGTTTTCTGAGTTCAGGCCTTGCTCTTCCCATTTTGGATTAGTGCATTTTGCGCCATTCATTACTACGAAGTCTGGTTCAAATGTCGCTAACTCTTCTTCCGTCGGGCGAATAAACATGTTTTTAACGAAGTGCGCTTGCCATGCGACTTCTGTGATAACACGAATGCTCAAACGTGTATCTGGGTTTGCACCACAGTAACCGTCAACAACAAACAAGCGTTTGTTAGAAAGCTGGTTTGTGACCAGTTCTTTTAGCTCGTCCCACACTTCAGGAGTGATTGGCTTGTTATCATTTTTCACTTGATCAGACGTCCACCACATATGTTCTTCTGTCGTAGCGTCTTTGACGATGTATTTATCTTTTGGTGAGCGACCAGTAAAGATGCCAGTGTCAACGGCAACCGCACCTAGTTCAGTAACCACGCCGCGCTCATAACCGGTTAGGTCTTCACGCGTTTCTTCCTCAAACAACATTTCGTAGCTTGGGTTGCGAATAACCTCTTTTACGTTATGCAGTCCGTGCTTGGTTAGATCAAGTGTTGCAGCCTTAGTATGTTCCATAACGGTCATAGGTGCTCCTTATAAGGATTTTGTAGGGATTTTGTAAGAATGTTTTAATTTTAATCTGCTCACCATGCTAGCAACGGGGCGGGGAGAAAACAGGGAGATAGCTCAAAATTTACCCATGATTTCAATAAGGTTTTAGGTAACCCGTCACATATTGGTGGGAATAGTCTATCGTGCACGCAATCCTTTGCGCTAGGGCAAAATCATTATTAATTGTTTAAAATTAAGCAGTTGTTTTATTACGCTTGAGGCTAGTTATTACGAGGGGTTGATCACAAAAAGGCCAGCATTAAGCTGGCCTTTTGTAGGGTAAATTACGTGCTTGATAAGCTATGTAAATTAATGCAGGGTTTTCTTGTCCGTAGAAGCTTGTGCATACAGTTCAGTGACTTCAGATTCGTCGAACGTATAAGTTGTGCCACAGTAATCACAATGTAAAGAAACTGATCCAACTTCTGCCAAAATGTCATAAATTTCAGCTTTCTCAACGGTGATGATTGCTGCACCGCTACGCTCACGAGAACAGCCACAATGGAACTCGACAGGTTGCGGCTCGTACAGACGTACTTTGTCTTGGTTATATAGTCGATACAATAACTCGTTCGCTTCTAAACCAAACAATTCTTCATCTTTTACTGTGTCAGTGAGCTGCTCTAGATGTTCGAAATCATCTGGAGAGCCAGTGCCGTCAGGGATCACTTGAATCAACATACCTGCTGCGTGTGCTTTGCCTTCATGCTCACCAGTGCGGATCCATAGGCGCGTTTTTAACTGCTCTGAGTTTGCAAAGTAGCCTTCTAGCACTTCTGCTAAAGTGTCACCTTCTAATCCAACGACGCCTTGGTAACGCTCGCCGTTTTTCGGTTCGATGGTGATCACAAGGTAGCCCTTACCCATTAGATCGTGAATGTTTGCGTCATCGGCAATATCGCCTTCCCAGCGAGCTACGCCACGAACACGTTGGTTATGGTCACCGTTGATAACGGCAAGAGACACAGGACCGTCGCCTTGTAGCTGGATGGTGATCGAACCTTCGAACTTAAGAGTGGCAGTTAAAAGAGTAGTTGAAACGAGTAGCTCACCCAGCAGTTTCTCTATTGCTGCCGGATATTCCTTGCTGGAGATAACACGTTGGTACGCTTCATCCAATTGTACCAACTCGCCACGTACTGAAAGATCTTCGAATAGGTAGCGGTTTAAAACATTATTTGCCATGGAGTGCTTTCCTCGTTGGTAATTCCGGCTTTTATTGGTGTTTGAACTTAATGATGTCTCGGCGCTGCTTTTTATCTGGGCGGCGTTCCGGACTTGGGTTGTGGGCATTAAGCTTACGTTGAGTCGCGTGTTCCTCACGTTTCGCGATACTCTCATTGGTTTCGCGATATAAGGTTTGTGCGATGGGAGCGCCTCGGCGTTGATCTGAGATTTGTTCGATGATCACGATTTTTTCTTCGTTGCCTTGACGAAGTCTGACTTCAGCGCCCACTTCAACGATTTTACTCGGCTTGCTTCGTTGGCCATTATAGTGGACTTTACCGCCATCGACCATGTTACGCGCGATGGAGCGGGTTTTGTAAAATCTTGCGGCCCATAGCCATTTATCTAGCCTAACGGCTTCATTTAGGGAACTCATAGAACACTACGCTATCTAATCACTGCCCGAATACGGCAATGAGTGATGGATTATTCACCTACAGATGGAGTCAAGGCGTATTTTTTTCAAGGGAGTTGGCAAAAACTGCATAAGAAAAAGGTATGAAAGACAACTTGTGATATAGTTCACTGCTCTTTGTTGAGTAATAATTTTATTGCAAATTTAGCAATTTAAAGTCGATAGCTATCGTTATAGCTTAAATGACGGACGTTAGAATAAAGGAATCCATTCAGTGAAACGTTTAGAGCTAAGTGCAGGATTATCAAGCAGACCGCTACTGGCTCAGATCAAGTCCAATCATTATACCATTCAAGCCAAACTTAGCTTGTTGCTTACCTGTCTGTTTATTGCGATAACCGGATGGATACTTGGCAAAATTGTGTGGTTAGCCATACCTCAATCGTCGGAAGTGCCGCAATGGCGTCCATCGGCGAGTAGCGTTGCTGCGAGCAATAAAGGCGACGCGATAGATTTTAATGCCCTTCAGAATGCCAACCTATTCGGTAAATACACTGAGCAAAAAGCGGCGGTTGTAGAACAGCCTATTGTTAAAGACGCCCCTAAGACGCGCCTTAACCTTACGCTGGTCGGTGCGGTTGCAAGTAGTGATGCCAACACCAGCCTTGCTGTTATTGCTAACCGAGGTAAGCAAGCTACGTACGGTTTGGGTGAAGAAATCGAAGGGACACGTGCGACACTAAAAGCGGTATTGGTGGATCGCGTCATCATTGATAACCAAGGTCGAGACGAGACCTTAATGATGGAAGGTATAGAATATAAGAAGCTATCTGAATCGCCGCAGGTAGCTAGGGCGCAAGCTCAGCGAGCAGAAGCAGCGACGTCTGACGTTGGAGAGAAATTAGAGCAAATCCGCGAGGAAATTGCGAAAGATCCACAAAGCGTTTTTAAATACATCACCATTTCACCCGTCAAAAAAGACGGAGACATTGTTGGTTATCGAGTATCACCTGGTCGTGATGCCGCATTATTTAATGATGTAGGGCTACAACCTGGCGATATTGCGGTTCAACTGAACGGGATCGATTTAAGTGACCCGTCTTCTTCAGTACAACTGATGCAAGTGATGAGCGATCCGCAAGAATTAAATTTAACTGTTGAGCGAGACGGCCAACAGTACGATATCTATATCCAATTGTAAGACTTAGGCAACCGGCGTAAGTTCAGGGAGACATACGTGAAACATTGGTTCAGCAAAAGTGCTTGGCTACTAGCAGGAAGTTTACTCTGCGTACCAGGTGCAATGGCAAACGAATTTAGTGCGAGCTTTAAAGGCACTGATATTCAAGAATTCATCAACATAGTTGGTCGTAACCTCGAAAAGACCATCATTGTTGATCCTTCAGTACGCGGTAAAATCGATGTCCGCAGCTATGACGTTCTTAACGAAGAGCAATACTACAGCTTTTTCCTTAATGTCCTTGAAGTATACGGTTACGCAGTCGTAGAAATGGACAATGGGGTACTTAAGGTTATCAAAGCAAAAGACTCAAAAACCTCAGCAATCCCTGTGTTAGGTGATGGCAGCGCGCAAGGCGATAGTGTTATCACTCGAGTTGTCGCGGTGCGTAATGTGTCGGTTCGAGAGTTGTCTCCTCTACTTCGTCAACTGATTGATAATGCCGGTGCCGGTAACGTGGTTCATTATGATCCAGCGAATATTATCTTGATTACTGGTCGTGCGGCAGTAGTGAATCGCTTAGCAGAGATCATCAAGCGTGTTGACCAAGCCGGTGATAAAGAAATTGAATTGGTGGAGCTGCGTAATGCATCTGCTGCTGAAATGGTACGCATTGTCGAAGCACTGAATAAAAGTGCGAATCAGAAAAGCACGCCAGAGTTCCTTGAACCTAAAATTGTGGCCGATGAACGTACTAACGCGATTTTAATTTCTGGTGATCCAAAAGTAAGAGCCCGCTTGAAACGTTTGATTCGTCAACTTGATGTTGAAATGGCGACAAAAGGTAACAACCGAGTTGTGTACCTGAAAAATGCGAAAGCTGAAGACTTGGTGGATGTATTGAAAGGTGTTTCCGATAACCTGCAAGCTGAAAAGCAAGCTGGTCAGAAAACATCAGGTGCATCGCGTGGTGAGGTCGTCATTGCTGCTCACGCTGCAACTAACTCGTTAGTTTTAACAGCGCCACCAGATATTATGATGGCATTACAAGACGTCATTTCTCAACTCGATATTCGTCGTGCTCAGGTTCTTATTGAAGCGTTAATTGTCGAAATGTCTGAAGGTGATGGTATTAACCTAGGTGTTCAGTGGGGTTCATTAGAAACGGGTGCTGTAATTCAGTACGGTAACTCAGGAGCCCCGATTGGTCAGGTGATGGTTGGTCTAGAAGAAGCAAAAGATCAAACCCGCACTGAATACTATACCAACTCTAATGGCGAACGAACGCCATATGATGTTACTGAATCAGGTGACTACTCTACGCTAGCGTCAGCGCTTAGCGGAGTAAATGGTGCGGCAATGAGTATTGTCATGGGTGACTGGACAGCGCTAATTAGTGCTGTTGCTTCTGACTCCAACTCAAACATTCTATCTTCTCCGAGTATTACCGTAATGGATAATGGCGAAGCATCATTTATTGTGGGTGAAGAGGTTCCGGTTATTACGGGCTCTACGGCTGGCTCAAACAACGACAACCCATTCCAAACGGTTGACCGTAAAGAAGTCGGTATCAAACTCAAAGTAGTGCCACAAATTAACGAAGGTGACTCTGTACAGTTAAACATTGAACAAGAAGTTTCCAACGTATTAGGCGCAAACGGTGCGGTTGACGTTCGCTTTGCTAAACGACAGTTAAACACCTCTGTCATGATCCAAGATGGTCAGATGTTGGTTCTTGGTGGTTTGGTCGATGAACGCGCACTTGAAAGTGAGTCTAAAGTGCCGCTATTGGGTGACATTCCGGTACTGGGTCACCTGTTCAAGTCAACTAGCACGCAAACAGAAAAACGTAACTTGATGGTGTTCATCAAGCCGACGATTATTCGCGATGGTGTGACGGCTGACGGTATTACGCAGCGTAAATACAACTTTATTCGCGCAGAACAGCTTTATAAAGCGGATCAAGGGTTGAAGTTGATGGCAGACGAGAAGATCCCGGTTATGCCAGCCTTTGGCCAGGAGCGTCAGCACCCAACAGAGATTCAAGCGTTTATTGATCAAATGGAAAACAACTAATGGTTGATATGTTAGACACAGCGCCAAGTATGCGTCGTCTGCCATTCAGTTTTGCCAACCGCTTTAAACTGGTGCTGGAGACAGAGCATCCTGAGCGTCCACCTATTCTTTACTATGTCGAGCCGCTTAACCCTGCGGCTCTGGTTGAAGTCCGTCGTGTATTAAAGAAAAGCTTCGTACCGCAACCTATCGATAAAGAAGCCTTTGATAAAAAGCTGACCGAAGCATATCAACGCGACTCGTCTGAAGCGCGTCAGTTGATGGAAGATATTGGTGCTGATAGCGATGATTTCTTCTCTTTGGCTGAAGAACTGCCGCACGATGAAGACTTATTAGAATCGGAAGACGATGCGCCAATCATCAAATTGATCAACGCCATGTTGGGCGAAGCGATCAAAGAAGGTGCGTCGGATATTCATATTGAGACGTTCGAGAAAACCCTTTCGATTCGTTTCCGTGTCGATGGCGTATTGCGTGAAGTTCTGACCCCAAGTCGTAAGTTAGCGCCTTTGCTAGTTTCTCGTGTGAAGGTTATGGCTAAACTAGATATCGCAGAAAAGCGTGTGCCTCAAGATGGCCGTATTTCGTTGCGTATCGGTGGTCGTGCGGTGGACGTGCGTGTATCTACGATGCCGTCCTCACATGGTGAGCGCGTGGTAATGCGTTTGTTGGATAAAAACGCGACTCGTCTTGATTTACATAGTTTGGGCATGACACCTTCAGTGCATGACAACTTCCGTCACTTGATTGGCCGCCCTCACGGTATCATCTTGGTGACGGGCCCGACAGGTTCTGGTAAATCAACCACCTTGTACGCTGGCTTGCAAGAGATCAATAGCAACGAACGCAACATTTTAACGGTTGAAGACCCGATCGAATTTGATATTGATGGCATCGGTCAAACTCAGGTGAACCCAAAGGTTGACATGACTTTTGCGCGTGGTTTGCGTGCCATTCTGCGTCAGGACCCGGATGTGGTGATGGTCGG
The DNA here is from genome assembly GCF_009904725.1 of Vibrio sp. V43_P6S15P86. Classification (NCBI taxonomy): domain Bacteria; kingdom Pseudomonadati; phylum Pseudomonadota; class Gammaproteobacteria; order Vibrionales; family Vibrionaceae; genus Vibrio; species Vibrio sp. V43_P6S15P86. The sequence continues at coordinate 36,890 of NZ_WXWT01000245.1, read as the reverse complement.
TGAGATCCGTGACTTAGAAACCGCACAAATTGCAGTGCAAGCGTCCTTAACGGGTCACTTGGTAATGTCTACTCTCCACACCAACACCGCAGTGGGTGCGATTACGCGTCTACGTGATATGGGTATTGAGCCATTCCTTATTTCTTCTTCGTTATTAGGGGTGCTAGCGCAGCGCTTAGTTCGAACGCTTTGTCCAAGCTGTAAAGAGCCGTATGAAGCCGATGCTGAACAGAAGAAACTGTTTGGTATGGAAGCGCATGAACCACTAGAGCTACACCGTGCTAAAGGCTGCGAAGCGTGTAACCAAAAAGGTTACCGAGGTCGAACAGGTATCCACGAGCTCATTATGGTCGATGAGCAAGTGCAAGAATTGATTCACCGAGAGTCTGGTGAGCAAGAAATTGAGAGAGCCGTTCGCGCCCATACGCCAAGTATTCGCAGTGATGGTCTAAGCAAAGTACGTCGTGGTATTACGTCACTTGAAGAAGTGATGCGAGTGACGAAGGAAACCTAATGGCGGCATTTGAGTACAAAGCGCTAGATGCAAAAGGCAAGCATAAAAAAGGCACGATAGAAGGGGACAACGCCCGACAAGTGCGCCAGCGACTCAAAGAGCAAGGGATGATCCCGATTGAAGTGGTGGAGACGAAAGCTAAATCGGCTAAGTCTTCAGGCTCAGTCAGCTTTAAGCGCGGCATCTCAACATCTGAGCTGGCACTAATCACACGTCAATTGTCCACGTTAGTCCAATCAGGCATGCCTCTGGAAGAATGTTTGCGCGCGGTCTCTGAGCAGGCTGAAAAGCCGAGAATTCGTTCTATGCTGGCTGCGGTTCGCTCGAAAGTAACCGAGGGTTATCCGCTCGCCGACAGTTTTGCTGATTACCCACACGTGTTTGATGAACTGTACCGCTCTATGGTTGCGGCGGGCGAAAAATCAGGTCACCTCGATACCGTATTAGAGCGTTTGGCAGACTATGTCGAAAACCGCCAAAAGATGCGATCTAAATTGCTTCAAGCCATGATTTATCCTGTAGTTTTGGTGGTATTCGCGGTTGTCATCGTTTCGTTCTTATTGGCGACAGTGGTTCCTAAAATCATTGAACCCATCATTCAGATGGGCCAAGAGTTACCTCAATCGACGCAATTTTTACTGGCAGCCAGTGAGTTTGTGCAAGATTGGGGGCTGATTATTTTCGTTGTGCTGGTGGCGCTTTTCTATGGCCTCAAACTGGCGTTGCAAAAGCCAGACTTTCGCTTAGCTTGGGACAGAAAAATCTTGAGCTTACCGCTAATAGGTAAGATCTCTCGAGGTTTGAATACCGCACGATTCGCACGAACACTTTCGATCTGTACTTCCAGTGCGATTCCAATTCTCGAGGGTATGCGCGTTGCGGTAGATGTTATGTCTAACCGTTATGTGAAGCAGCAAGTCTTGCTTGCAGCGGATAACGTCCGAGAGGGCGCTAGTTTGCGTAAGGCGTTGGACCAAACTCGCTTGTTTCCACCAATGATGCTACACATGATCGCCAGTGGTGAGCAAAGTGGTGAATTAGAGAGCATGTTGACGCGGGCAGCCGATAACCAAGATCAAAACTTTGAATCAACAGTCAATATTGCTCTGGGTGTGTTTACTCCTGCGCTGATTGCATTAATGGCTGGATTAGTGTTGTTCATTGTGATGGCGACCTTGATGCCAATGCTAGAAATGAATAACTTGATGAGCGGATAATTTCGAATTAAGACGTGTCTACTAACGGCATGGCTTTAATCTAACTTTCGGAGAAAAAAATGAAGTTTAAGCGTAGTAAACAACAGGGTTTTACACTTTTAGAAGTGATGGTTGTTGTAGTTATCCTGGGTATTTTGGCAAGTTTTGTTGTTCCAAACCTATTGGGTAACAAAGAGAAGGCAGACCAACAAAAAGCGATTACGGACATTGTCGCGTTGGAAAATGCCTTAGATATGTACAAGTTGGACAACAGCGTTTACCCAACAACGGACCAAGGTCTAGAAGCATTGGTTAGCAAGCCATCTAACCCAGAGCCACGCAACTACCGTGATGGTGGTTACATCAAACGTCTTCCTAATGACCCTTGGGGCAACCAGTACCAATACTTAAGCCCAGGTGATAACGGTACAATCGATATCTTCACTCTAGGCGCAGATGGCCAAGAGGGTGGAGAAGGTCCAGCTGCAGATATTGGCAACTGGAACATGCAAGACTTCCAATAATTGAGCCTAAGCCAGCACTAATGAAACAAATGCGAAAACATAACGGTTTTACATTGATAGAAATTCTATTGGTGCTGGTTTTGCTATCTCTTACGGCTGTGGCCGTGATCTCGACGTTACCGACTAGCCAAAAAGATCTTTCCAAACAGTATGCTCAAAGCTTTTTTCAGCGTTTACAGCTGCTCAATGAAGAAGCGGTGCTGAGCGGTAAAGATTTTGGCGTTCGAGTGGATGATGCCAAATCGACCTACGCTCTACTGAGTTTAACCTCAGAAGGTTGGCAGCCTCTGAAATTAAAGCAGATTCCGAGCAAAACCAAGCTAGAAGAAGATATTACGCTACAACTCGAACTCGGCGGTGGTGCTTGGGATAATGATGAGCGCTTATTCAAACCAGGTTCTCTTTTTGATGAAGACATGTTCGCAGAAGAAGAGGACGAAAAGAAAATTGAGCCACCGCAAGTGTTTATCTTTTCCAGCGCCGAAGTCACGCCATTTACCCTATCTTTTTTTCCGCAAAATGGTGATGCCTTTAATGACGGTTGGCGAGTCATTGGCAAAGAAAGTGGACAAATTTTGTTATTAGCTCCGGGCGAAGAAGTGAAAGAGGATGAGAATGCGCAATTTTAAGCAAGCTCGCCCCAATTTGAGTCATCGCCGGACGAGAGGCATGACCTTACTGGAAGTATTGGTCGCACTGGCCATTTTCGCCACCGCTGCCATCAGTGTCATTCGCTCTGTGAGCCAGCATATTAATACAATCAGTTATCTAGAAGAAAAAATGTTTGCAGCCATGGTTGTGGATAATCAGATGGCAAATGTGATGTTGAATACCGGAGAACTCAAAGCGAAAAACGGCACAGAAGAGCTGGCAGGACGCACTTGGTTCTGGAAAGTCACGCCAGTCGCCACGACGCAGCCATTGCTGAAAGCATTTGATGTAAGCGTCTCGGTAGAGAAAAGCGCGAGCCCTGTAGTAACGGTACGAAGCTATGTGGCGCAATAATCATCCCCGCGCAAACACGCGCCAAAGGGTAAAAGGTTTTACACTTATTGAAGTGTTGGTATCGATTGCCATCTTTGCCAGTTTAAGTGTCGCAGCGTACCAAGTGGTATCGCAAGTACAGCGTAGCAATGCGCTATCACAAGAACGAACCCAACGCTTAAACGAAATTCAGCGTGCCATGGTGATGATGGATAACGATTTTCGTCAAATGGCGATGCGTCAAACACGTACTAATGGTGAAGAGCCTGCTAGCCGGCTAATTTTTTGGTCCGATTACCTGTTGGACTCCGATACTAAAGGGCTGATGTTTGCCCGTTTAGGTTGGCACAACCCTCAGCAGCAGTTCCCTCGTGGAGAAGTAACCAAGGTTGGCTATCGCTTAAAAGAAGAAACACTGCAGCGAGTATGGTGGCGCTACCCTGATACGCCGGTTGGGCAACAAGGCACTGTTACTCCATTGCTAACGCAGGTCGAGTCATTTGATATGCGTTTCTATGATGGTAAGCAATGGAAAAAAGAGTGGGCTGAAGAAAAAGCGCTGCCGAAAGCGGTTTCTGTTGTTCTCACTCTCAAAGACTATGGAGAAATTGTCCGCACTTATCTCACTCCTGATGGCACATTGAGTCAGAAAGAGGAAAGTTCAGGAGACAGCAATAATGGTTAACCGTCAGCGCGGTGTTGCTTTGATTATAGTGTTGATGTTGCTGGCGATTATGGCGACGGTTGCTGCCAGTATGTCAGAACGTTTGTTCTTGCAGTTTCAGCGAGGTGCTAATCAAATCAATTACCAGCAAGCGTATTGGTACAGCCTTGGCGTCGAGGCGCTAGCAAAAGTGGGTATCGAGCAAAGTTATAAAGACACCGACACGATTAATATGAGTCAACCGTGGGCGATAAAAGAGCAAGTCTATCCGTTAGATTATGGTCAAGCGGCGGGACGAATTAGAGACAAGCAAGCGTGCTTTAATCTAAATGTATTGAGTCGTGTGCAACCAACGGGTCAGCAAATTACAAGACCATATTTAGTGAATGTATTGCAGCGCCTATTAGAAGAGTTGGATGTCGAGCCATATCAAGCAGAAATCATTGCAGACTCTACTTGGGAATACATTGATGCTGATGACTCTGTCCGTTCGACTACTGGGGTTGAAGACAGCACATATGAAGCGATGAAACCTTCCTATTTGGCATCAAATGGTTGGATGGCAGATGCTTCCGAGTTACGGGCTGTCTATCAGGTGAGTGGTGAAATTTTCCAAAAATTGGAGCCGTTGGTCTGTGCATTGCCAAGTGATGACTGGCGTTTAAACGTGAATACGATTGATGTTGAGCAAGCTCCGATTTTGGTGGCAATGTTCTCACCAAACTTAAGCAGTAGTGATGCGATTCAGCTAATTGAAAAACGCCCATTTGATGGGTGGGATAGCATTGATGAATTTTTAGCAGAGTCAGAAATGGCTGGCTTAAGTGAAGATGTAAAGAAAAACGCCAAAGGCTATTTGGGTGTAGATAGCGCCTTTTTTGAATTGGATGCACAAGTGTTGGTGGATGAATCACGTGTACGTATCCGAAGCCTTTTGCAAAGTACAAATAGAGAAACGGTGACCGTAGTTCGCCGTCGTTTTGGAGGGATCAGTGAGCGAGTTTCTGACCGTTCGGCTGAGTAGCGAACAACAAAGTACCATTCCTTGGGTGGTGTGGTCGACAGATCAACAGGAAGTGATTGCTAGCGGTGAAATCGCCGGGTGGGAACACTTAGATGAATTGGTCTCATATGCTGGTCAGCGCCAAGTTGTGGCGCTGTTGGCGAGTAATGATGTGGTCCTGACGCAAGTGGATATACCGCCTGGTGCAACACGCCAATTCGAGGCGATGTTACCGTACTTAGTGGAAGACGAAGTTGCTCAGGACGTTGATGGCCTGCACTTTAGCGTGTTGGGTAAACAAGCGGATAAAGCGCAGATTTGCGCAGTTGAACGTGCTTGGATTCAGACTGTACTGCAACGTTTCTCAAGCCAAGGTATCGCTATTAAACGCATTTTACCCGATGTGCTTGCGTTACCGGTTCGTGGAGATCACAGCTGTGCTGCAATGATTGGCGAGCAATGGCTAATTCGTCACTCTGCGACAGAGGGCGCGGTTGTCGACGCTTCTTGGTTAGACCTTTACCTCTCTTCTTATCTACAAAATCATGAAGGTTGGAAGCTCGATTGCTATAGCTCGGTCCCGGAATCTGCGTTACCTGAAATATGGGAGCCGCAACCAGAAGAAATGACGATGGCTTTACTGGCGAAGGGGGTGACAGAAAGCAAAGTCAATTTGCTGACCGGGATCTTCAAGCCGAAATCTTCTTGGGGTAAATACTGGAAGCTCTGGCAAAAAGCCACCATTGCTGCGGGGGGGCTTATCGTCGTCATGGTTGCGCAGCAGTTGCTCGTGGTCCACAAGTACGAAGCACAAGCTCAAGCGTATCGTGAGGAGAGTGAGCGTATTTTCCGCCAGGTGTTCCCAAATAAACGACGCATTCCTACCGTTAGTTACCTCAAACGACAAATGAATGATGAAGAGCGCCGCTTATCTGGTGGAAGTGGTCAGCAGGCAATGTTGTCATGGTTGGCGGCATTACCCGCGACGCTTGGTCAGGTCAGTGACTTGGAGATCACTAGCTTTAAATACGACGGGCAACGTGGCGAAGTACGTATTCAGGCTCGTAGTTCAGACTTCCAACCTTTTGAGCAGGCTCGTGTGAAATTGGCAGAGAAGTTTAATGTTGAGCAAGGTCAGTTGAACCGTAGCGATAACGTTGTGGTTGGCAGCTTTGTTTTGAAGCGTTTGTGAGGTGATGATGAAAAATTTAATTTCTCAAGCTCAGGTTTGGTGGAGCAGCATCTCGCAGCGTGAGCAGCGTTTGGTCATGGGATGTGGCGCTATTGCCGTTATCGGTATTATTTATTGGGGTTTATTACAGCCAATGAGTCAACGTGCGGAGCTAGCTCAGTCACGTATTCAAAGTGAAAAGCAGTTGCTAGCTTGGGTACAAGATAAAGCGGATGGCATCACTGCACTGCGAAAAAGCAGCGGTGTGAGCTACTCTAGTCAACCGTTGAATCAGTTGGTTTCTTCTTCAGCTCGTCGTTATAAAGTTGAGTTGATTCGAGTACAACCTCGTAATGAGAGCGTTCAAGTGTGGATCAAACCACTCGCGTTTAATCAACTAGTGGATTGGTTACGTTACTTGAAAGAGCAACAGGGTATTGAAGTCGAATTTTTAGATATCGACCGAACAGAGCAAGCGGGCATGATCGATGTAAACCGCCTTCAGTTTAAGCGAGGTTAAGGTGAAGCGAGCAGTACTTTACGTTGTTATCTTTATCGTCTTTTTTTCAGTCAGTCTTTTAATGGGATTACCAGTCTCTTGGGTGTTACAACAAGCACCAACAGTGAGAGGCCTGGACATTCAAGGAGCCAACGGTTCGGTATGGCAAGGTCAAGCTTCTAGTATTCGTTGGCAGCACCAGAACCTTGGAGAAGTTAATTGGGATTTCCAATGGTCGAGTCTACTGACAGGTAAAGCTGAGTTTGCTGTGCGCTTTGGTCGTGGTAGTGAAATAGACGTCCGTGGGCGCGGTTTTGTCGGCTATAGCTTAAGTGATGGCCCTTATGCCAAAAACTTAGTTGCCTCGATTCCGGCGGTAAAAGTTGTTGAGCAAGCGCGCCTCCCTGTGCCTGTTGGTGTTGATGGGCAGCTTGAGCTGAATATTCGTCATGCGACTTATGCTGCGCCTTGGTGTAAGGACGGTGAAGGCACTTTAGTATGGAATGCCAGTGGTATTCAAAGCCCCGTTGGCAGCTTAGATCTCGGTCCTGTGATTGCCGATATAAACTGTCAGGATAGTGTATTGACGGCAACTGGTGAGCAGAGCAGCAAACAAGTCTCTGCGGCGTTTTCCGCTGAACTGATGCCTAATCAACGGTACTCAACCAAAGCGTGGTTCAAACCTGGTGCAGAGTTCCCATCCAGCATGGGGGAGCAACTGAAATGGTTGGGTAAGCCGAATGCTCAAGGTCAATATGAGTTTAACTACCAAGGGCGCTTCTAACCTATCGTGACAAAATCCAATATCTTAAAAGAGCTGCTATTGTGCAGCTCTTTTTGCTTTTGGATCATCGTAAGCTAAAACCTCTATTCGCTGTACATTCGATCTTGATTGGGAGTGAATGAAAGTTTAAAGTCATGATTTTTAATCGATTTGTTTCTTTTGTTCAGCTTTGCAAGTAACTGGAACATGGTAGGCCAAATACTCCAAGTGCTGTACATAAGGTCAAAAAGAAAAGGCCACGAAGATATTCGTGGCCTTTCTATTACTAGAATTTTGTGCTCTAAATTTTACCGATAGGGCGCTTAATCTTTGCGTTGTAAAATCTCATTCCAAGGTAAATCCGCATCACCAAGAACAATAAAGTTCGGGTTTTCTAGTGTTTCCCGCTCGTTATATGACAGCGGTTCTAATTGCGTGCTGAGAATACGTCCGCCAGCTTCTTCAACAATGCATTGTGTCGCAGCGGTGTCCCACTCACCTGTTGGACCTAGTCGGAGATAGCAATCTACCGCCCCTTCCGCGACGAGGCATGCTTTCAATGCCGCAGAACCGAGCGGTATTAAGTCGTAATTCCAGGCGCTGCTCATACGGTTAGTAATACGATTGATGTCTTGGCGACGACTAATAGCAATTGCGATGCTTTGCTCTGGCTGTTCGTGTTTGTGTGTATGGATTTTGACGCTGTCCGACATGTCGGGAATTTTCCAGGCGCCTTTGCCATTATAAGCGTAGTAAGTCACGCCAGATACAGGACCGTAAACGACGCCCATGGTTGGTCGATTGTTGTCGACCAACGCGATAATAGTGGCAAAGTCACCACTGCGAGCGATGAATTCTTGAGTACCATCAAGAGGGTCGACTAACCAATAACGTTCCCACTGAGCGCGTTGCTCTAAGCTTATGTCTGCGTCTTCTTCTGACAACACGGGAATGTCAGGCGTCAGATCACTCAAGCGTTCAGTGATGAACTTGTGAGCTGCAATATCCGCACTTGTTACGGGAGTTTCGTCACTTTTGGTGTAGGCCTCATATTGCTTCTTTTCATATATTTCGAGGATCATTTGTCCAGCACTGCGGGCAATCTCGATGACTTGAGGAAGTAGGTGAGATAGATCTTTTGTCATTGGCATAAGTGATAGTCCTTACTCACAGTGTTATTCGGTTCTAATGACCGTTATTGGTTATGCTTGTGAGTGGTGTTTGGTAAGTGTTTCAGTGCCAACATTAGCGCTGTGATGCTTCGTGCTTCACAGAAATCCATGTGAGTTAATAACTCTTCGGCTTGCGCAAGTGGCCAACGCACAATTTCCAGTGGTTCAGGCTCATCGCCTTCTTGCTTCTCTGGATAAAGCGCCTGTCCTAAAAATAGAGTCATTTTGCTCGAAAAGTAAGATGGCGCGAGGATAACTTGTTTCAACGGGGTTAACTGATTACAGCCAAAGCCGATTTCTTCTTTTAACTCACGATCCGCAGCTTGGTGTGGTGTTTCTCCTGGGTCAATCAGCCCTTTTGGGAAACCTAGCTCGTAACGTTCAGTTCCAGCGGCGTATTCACGCACCAGTAATAAATCGCCTTGTTCTGTTACAGGAACCACCATTACAGCATCTCGTCCACTTGGCTTCATACGCTCATAAGTACGATGCTCACCATTGGAAAAACGAAGGTCGAGCGCTTCCACAGCAAACAGTTTGGATTTTGCAACCGTCTGGCATGAGAGTATCTCTGGTGGGGTTCGTTTCGGCATGACGCTGGCTCCTTGGTGTCGTTGGCGTTTACGAGATGCGTAAGATTCTTAATATATGAGAACTCCGCCTGAGTTTCTAGCGGATTTTACGAGTCGAGCTAAGCATCTCAGCATCACCTCAGTATCGATACAAAAATGGGAGACCGAAGCCTCCCATTTTCTGACAGTGTTTACTCTTAGTAGTAAGAGTGATCACCACGGTCATGTTCTGTTGCATCACGAACTGCGGTTAGTTCACCAATGAACTGGTTTAGCAGTTCTTTCTCGATGCCTTCTTTTAGTGTTACGTCAACCATAGAACAGCCATTACAACCGCCACCAAATGCAACAATTGCAACACCGTCTTCAGTGATCTCAACCAAGTTTACGTGACCACCGTGGCCAGCAAGCTGTGGGTTGACTTGGGTTTGGATAACGTACTCAACGCGCTCAACCAGTGGTGCGTCGTCCGCAACTTTACGCATTTTAGCGTTAGGTGCTTTTAGCGTTAGCTGAGAGCCCATTTTATCGGTAACAAAATCGATTTCAGCGTCTTCAAGGAATGGCAGGCTTAGCTCATCCACGTAAGCTGAAAAACCGCTGTAAGAGAGTTCAGTGTCGGTCGATTCTACTGCTTCTGGTGGACAGTAAGACACGCCACACTCAGCGTTTTGTGTACCTGGGTTCACAACGAAAATACGAATGTTAGTGCCTTCAGGTTGTTGACCTAAAAGGTTAGCGAAATGCGTTTGCGCAGTTTCTGTAATAGTAATATTTGACACGACGAATACCCGAGTAAATTTGTAGGTTACTGCTGCTATTCTACTCTTGTTGACGTATGGGTCTAGTCTTTTTGATGCTAAGGCATGGCGAAGCGATCTAGAGAGAACGAGGAGCAGGTGTTCTGCAGATGCAGTAAATATCGATGCTTTCTACGCCAACTTCAAGTAGTAAATGACATAATTGTCGGACGGTACTGCCTGTGGTGACTACATCATCGACGATGGCAACATGGGAAGAGTGAGGGCGCTTATTGAGAATAAACGCGCCTTTTAAGTTTTGTTCACGGCTTGTTTTGGTATTACCACGCTGTGATTGGGCGAGCCTTACTCGACGAAAGACCTTCGCATCAAAATTAGTCTGCAATTGCTTGGCGAGGTGTCGGGCTAAAACATCACTTTGATTAAAACCCCGGCGCAGGTAACTCTGCCAGTGCAATGGCACACTGGTAATGATTGGAGCTGGCGTGGTGATGCGCTGTGCCAGTTGCTCGGTTAATGCTTTTACATGCCAAGACTCTCCGTGATCTTTAAAGCGTTGTACTTCCCGTGAAAGGGGAAAGTCGTAATCGCCTAACGTGTATAGCCTTTGCCATGGCGGTGGCTTTGAAAGACATTCACCACAAATACTATCCGTACTCATTTCTTCTTTCTGTAATGATAAACCGCAGCGTTGACATCGTTTTACCGGAGTTAGGTATTTTAAACAGTGCTCGCACCAGCGCAGAGTATTTGTGTGGCTTGGTGTTTGAATAGGGAACCGACACAGGCCGCATTGACTGCTCAATACGCGATGCATGATGTTTTGCCAGTGATGAGATAACATAGCGTTTATTCATGGTGATATTTTACTCAGCCTAACGCTTGGCTGAAGCCGTAGGGAATAAAATAAGTGGGAGAGATTGAGAGCATGAGCACGAAATTACACTGGCAGTCATTTGGTCAGGGACCAGATTTGGTGTTACTTCATGGTTGGGGCATGAATGGTGCGGTATGGCAGCAGACAGTCGAGTCTCTTCAACCTTATTTCCGAGTTCATGTGGTTGACCTTCCGGGGTACGGACATAGCGCCGAATCTCATGCTGAAGATTTAGACCATATTGCTAACTTGGTGGTGCAAGGTGCGCCAGAGAAAGCGATTTGGCTTGGTTGGTCCCTCGGAGGTTTAGTGGCGACGCATGTGGCATTAAATATGCCCGAGCGCGTGGCTAAGTTGATTACGGTTGCCAGCTCACCTAAATTTGCCGCAGAAAAACCGTGGCGTGGCATTCAACCGAATGTACTGAGTGCGTTCACCTCTCAGTTGCTAGAAGATTTCTCACTGACCATTGAGCGCTTTATGGCGTTGCAAGCGATGGGCAGCCCATCAGCGCGTAAAGACGTTAAACAGCTCAAGCAAGCGGTACTATCGCGCCCTCAGCCAAACCCTGAATCGCTGTTGGTTGGGCTAAACATCCTTGCTGATGTGGATCTGCGCGATGCGTTGACGTCTCTTTCTGTTCCAATGTTGCGTCTTTATGGCCGTTTAGATGGGTTGGTGCCAATTAAAGTAGCTAACGATTTAAGTGAACAGTTGCCTCATACCCAGCAGTTTGTTTTTAATCAGTCCTCTCATGCGCCTTTTATCACCGAACATGACGAATTTTGTGTTCAAATCCGAGAGTTTGCTCACGATTGAGCAAGTGCGAGCGGAAACACCTCAAGTTGTTTAAAAAGTGGTCGATATAAAGGCTGGTGAGGTTTTATTAGCCAATAAAGCTAAGCCATATTGACGAGTTGGGCGACTCTGAGGAGGGTTCGCAATGATTGTGTCACCGACCAACGTAAGTGTGCCACTGATCGCCCCATCCGTGAATGTGCAGACGGAACAAGCAGCTCGCGACAATAAAGTCCGAGAGCCTGTAACGCCAACGGTCGCATTGGCCAAAACCAATGCAGAGCGAAAAGTAAAAGGTGACGACAAGCGCCGACGTCAGTCTTCTTGGGATCCTTCAGAGCATCCTGATTATGATATGGAAACGGAAGTCGACACGCGTTATCAAGAAGAGCCGGAAGATACACTAGAACGGCTTTTTAGTTTGCTTGCGCTCAAATCGTATAGTGAAGACCAGGGGAAAGGCTACGCGATCCGCTTTCGCTTACCAAAGCGCATTTTGGATGCTGCGATCAATGAAGGATTAATGGAAAAGCGCAGGAAGGTGATCAAGTTTCATTATGGTCATGCAGTCGCTCCCCATACCCCGTCAGAAGTGATAGCAGTATTATGACGACTCAATATCCTACTCAAACAAAAACGCTCCAAGCAGGTTGACTGATTGGAGCGTTTTCTTTTTAGTTATGAAAGCTCGTTAGCGGTGAAGCCTAGGTAAGGTTACTTTTTCGCTTTAGCAAACGCTGCAGCAAACGCACCGCCCATCGCGCTGTTCGATGACGAATCATCACGGCGAGGCTGACGACGCTGCGCTGCTGATGAGCGTTGGCTGCGGTTGTCTTGACCCGGTTCGTCGTTCATACGCATCGATAGACCAATACGCTTACGCTGCACGTCAACTTCCATCACTTTCACTTTGACGATGTCGCCAGCTTTCACCACTTCACGTGGGTCAGACACATAACGATCTGTCAGTGCAGAAATATGCACAAGACCATCTTGGTGAACGCCGATATCAACGAAGGCACCGAAGTTGGCTACGTTTGATACCACACCTTCTAGAATCATGCCCGGTTCCAAGTCAGATACCGAGTTTACACCTTCTGCAAAGGTCGCCGTTTTGAATTCTGGACGTGGGTCACGACCCGGCTTGTCTAACTCTTTGATGATGTCTGTAATGGTTGGAACGCCGAAGTTATCGTCGGTGTAATCGACCGCATGCAGACCTTTAAGGAAGCTTGAATCACCAATCAGTGCTTTGATGTCTTTGTTGTTCTTCTCAGAAATTGCTTTGACCACCGGGTACGCTTCTGGGTGAACCGCAGACGCATCAAGTGGGTTCTTACCATCCATGATTCGTAGGAAGCCCGCACACTGCTCGAACGCCTTAGGACCTAAACGAGGTACTTTCTTCAAGGTTGTACGTGCTTCAAAGCGACCGTTTTCATCGCGGAAGTCGACAATGTTCTGCGCGATGGTGCTTGATAAGCCTGCTACGCGTGTTAATAGTGCGGCAGAAGCGGTGTTCACATCAACACCAACCGCATTTACACAGTCTTCCACAATCGCATCTAGGCGTTTTGCCAACATAGATTGGCTTACATCGTGCTGGTATTGACCCACACCAATAGATTTCGGATCAATTTTCACGAGTTCAGCCAATGGATCTTGCAAACGACGTGCAATCGACACTGCACCACGCAGTGATACGTCCATATTCGGGAACTCTTTTGCTGCAAGCTCAGACGCTGAGTAAACCGAAGCCCCCGCTTCACTTACTATGATCTTCTGAACTTTCAGGTTGCCACGTTTGATGACGTCTGCGACAAAGCTGTCGGTTTCACGTGAAGCCGTACCGTTACCAATCGCAATCAAATCCACGTTGTACTTACGCACCAACTGCTCAACGATTTGTGCTGACTTGTCGTATTGTTTTTGTGGTGGGTGAGGGTAGATGGTTTCGGTTGCAAGCACTTTACCTGTTGAGTCGACAACCGCGATTTTTGAACCTGTACGCAGACCCGGATCGAGACCAAGTGTTGCACGAGGGCCAGCCGGTGCTGCCATCAACAAGTCTTTTAGGTTAGTGGCGAATACTTCAATCGCTTCGATTTCAGCGCGCTCTTTCATTGCGCCCATTAGCTCGGTTTCCATGTGCATCGATACTTTGATGCGCCATGCCCAGCTGATCACTTGCTTACGCCAGGTATCCGCAGGTGCGCTGCTTAGCGTTACGCCATAATGGTCGGCGATAATCGTTTCGCAGTAAGACTGACGAGCGCCTTCTTCCTGTTCTGGATCAGCGTTCATCGCCAATGTCAGGAAGCCTTCGTTACGGCCACGCAACATCGCCAGTGCTCGGTGCGATGGCACTTTGCTTAGGGGCTCGTTGTGGTTGAAGTAATCTTTAAACTTCTCGCCTTCTTGCTCTTTGCCTTCAACGACTCGTGAGACCAGTTCCGCATTGCGATTTAAGTGGTTGCGAATTTTTTCCAGTAAGTTTGCGTCTTCTGCGATGCGCTCCATGATGATCGCGCGAGCGCCATCCAATGCAGCTTTGGTGTCTGCGATGCCTTTGTCTGCATCAAGGTATTTGCTTGCTTCGCTTTCTGGCTCGGTTTGTGGGTGATTCCAAAGCTGATCTGCGAGCGGCTCAAGACCAGCCTCAATCGCGATCTGACCTTTCGTACGACGCTTGGGTTTGTAAGGTAGGTATAAGTCTTCAAGACGAGTTTTGCTGTCTGCCTGCGCGATCTCTTGTTCTAGCTCTGGCGTCAGTTTGCCTTGCTCTTGGATTGATTTGAGGATGGTTTGACGGCGATCATCCATTTCACGAAGGTAAGACAGACGGCTGTCCAAAGTACGAAGCTGGGTATCATCAAGGCCCCCCGTCACCTCTTTGCGGTAACGTGCAATAAAAGGGACAGTGTTGCCATCATCAATTAGGGTGACAGCGGCGTTGACTTGCTCTGGGCGAACATTCAGTTCTTGAGCAATCATGCGACAGATAGCTTGGCTCATCCGTGTTTTCTCTTTTAATTCGGTTTTGGTTGTATAGAACATTGGGGTCGTTCGAAGAATTTGCAATGTTTTAAATTAACGAGGCAAAAATTTACCGGGCGCTGGTGGACATCAGTCAGATTTATGTCAAAACTGTAATTAAATTGAGAACTTATATCCGCAGTTATCGACTAACCTAATTCCACGGTTGTTGATATCACTAAATGTACCTCTGCTTATACGGATAATCATGATGAAAAAAATGTCTTTGGCGTTAGCGCTTACGAGTGCCTTACTTGTCGCCCCGCTTAGTTGGGCGCAGTCTATCTCAGGAACCACACAAGCTCCCGTTTATCAGCTCGATAACAAATTGGTACTAGGGCGTGTGGAGAGCGTCTACTACAGTGACATTCCGGAACTAAAAGCGGTGCCATTTATTGGCAAGATTGATACTGGTGCAGATACGACATCGATGCATGCGGAGAATATCCATGTCAGTAGCTCACACCCAGATTACCAAGATTTGAAAGATAACGAGTTACTTTGGGCGATTGTCGATGACTTAGGTGGTACGAAGGCAAAGTGGGACGCCGACAGCTTTAAGCCATATCAAGTAAAGGTTAGCTTTACGGTTCCTCACCCTTATACAGGGAAGGAAATACAGATTACCGATGATCTGGAAAGAGTGAGCGCGATTCGCAGTCGAACAAGCAAAAAGCCCATCCTACGCCCGACAATAAAAATGCCGATGACAATCGCTGGTCACACCGTTGATACGGAAGTGAACCTGACCAAGCGTACGCAATTCTCTTCTCCTATCTTGATTGGTAAAACCTATCTCGATGATAACGCATGGGTCTTCGCTGGTTACGATTACCTTCAAGAACAGCCACGCGCAAAAATGATTGGCAAAAAAGAGACGGTTGAAGTCGAAGGTGTGCCATATAAGATCAGCATCTCAACTTCTAGCCGTTATACCAACGTCCATGCACTGGACATCAAGGTAGACAAAAAGCATAACGAAGTCTCTTTTATGTTAGAGGGCGAGAATGGCAAGCGTCATCCAATGACATTACCCTTGGTACGAATGCTGAAAACGACCAAAAGCGAGCGCCCTTTAGTCTATTTACCCGTCAAAGTCGGCGAAAATGAAACTCAACGTTGGTTGGTGTATCTGCGTGATCGCAGTAAGTTCAGTTCGCAAATTCGCTTAGGTCGGGACGTCGCGAGTCAGCACTTTGTTATTGATACGGACAGAGAAAATCTACTGGGTGGCGTAGAAAAAACGTTCAAAAGCGCACTCAAATCAAAACCTCTTGTCGTTTCACCAGAAGAACAGGTCACCATTGATGGTTATACCGTCCCTGCTTACCCCACTTTTACTGTGAAAACGCCATTACTGCGTGTAAATGGGTTTGAAGTAACAGAAAAAGGTAAGGATGAATCCGTCACGTTTTATTTAATGAACGATGAGGGGAAAGAAGAAAAAATCACCAAACCAGTGTTGAAAAAGCTCAAGGTTGGCAGCGCGGTTCGCCCTGTTGTCGAAGGAGACTTTCTTCTCGGTAGAAAAGACACATCAATGAAGTTTGCGCTCGATGTGCTTGATGAGGGTGACACTCAACCTTTTTTCGTCTTTGGTCATGACATAGCCAAGGGTGGTGTGTTGCTGAACACTCGCGCAGACCATCTACTAGATGCAAGGCCACTTTTCAAAGCTGGCCATATCGAAGTAGCTGAAGTTGAGGGGATGTCTTTCCCTGTGAAGTTAGACACGGGTGCAGATGTAAGCTCAATCAATGCTAAGAACATCAAGCAGTTTAAGAAAGACGGCAAAGACATGGTGAGCTTTACCTATGAGAACGATCTTGGCATGAAACAGGCGTTTACCAAGCCTGTTGTTGATGTCATGCGTATTAAAGCGAAGAAAGGCGAGAAAGCGAACGTACGCCCTGTGGTTGAAATGCATGTTAAGCTTGGTGAATTAGAGAAGAAGATCCGAGTCAACTTACAGGACCGAGGTCGCTTCCATTACAGCATGATTTTAGGTAAAAACTTCCTAAAACATGGCGCGGTTGTTTCGAGTGATACGAATTACATCGTGACGCAAAAACCGGATTACGAAAAGTAACACTCTGGCCGCCTTATCACCTTGATACCCAAAGCCTGAACAACATTGGATCTTTGGGTATATCATCTCCTTAATGCTGCCAAAGAGCAGCATTTTTTAGTTGAGATAGGAGTTAATTTGAAAACTAAGCTGATTACACGAGAAGGTTACAACAAACTCAAACAAGAGCATGATTACCTTTGGAATGAAAAGCGCCCGGAAATCACCAAGATCGTCACTTGGGCTGCGAGCCTGGGCGATCGCTCAGAAAATGCGGATTACACCTTCAATAAACGTTTACTCCGTCAGATCGACCGTCGTGTCCGCTTCCTTCGTAAATTCCTGCCAGAAGTCACGATCGTTGACTATTCTCCGCAACAAGAAGGCAAAGTCTTTTTTGGTGCATGGGTGGAAATAGAAAATGAGGCAGGAGAAGTGAAAAAGTTTCGTATAGTCGGGCCTGAAGAGATTTATGGCGATGCGAAAGACTACATCTCTATCGATTCACCTATGGCGCGAGCGATGTTGAAAAAACAAGTGGATGAAGAGTTCACGGTACGCACCCCAGAAGGTGAAAAAGAGTGGTTCATCAACTCAATTGAATACACTCAACCGGCCTCGGAAGACTGAGGCTTTATCACTGATTCAAGTCTCATGAAGTTCACTAGAAGTGACTTGGGTCTCAACGTCAGAATATTTGGTATAAAGGCATGGTGCCTTTCTCGGAGAAGTAAAATGAACAAAGCAGTCATGTGTAGTGCTGCACTAACAATAGGATTCTCACTTTCAGTTTTTGCTCAAGATGAAGTGAAAGGCTGTGACGCTAAAGAGTTAGCGGTAGAGCAGCAGCTTGAGTATGCAAAAGCGCAAGGTAATGAGCATCGCATTAAAGGCTTGGAGCAAGCACTTTCCGCTATCCAGAATGAATGCTCGGAAGGTGAGCTGCGCCAAGAGCTGCAAGCAGAAGTGGAAGAAAAGACTAAAGAAGTTGAGGAGCGAGAGGAAGAATTAGTCGAAGCTCAGCATTCAGGTAAAGCAGACAAAATTGAGAAAAAACGTCACAAGCTGGCTGAGGCACAGCAAGAGCTGCTTGAGGCCAAACGTGAACTGGAATGGAATTATGGTCAATAGTAGGTGCTGAAAATACCTGCTAGAGAGAGAATAAAGCGCTTAAGATAAAAAGAGTAACAATTTGCTTGAGCACGTTAGGGAAAACAGTGATACATTTTCGACAATAGACGCTTCTGAAAGGATGTTTCAATGCAAGAAAATCATAAAATTTTAGTGGTTGATGACGATGCTCGTTTACGTGCTCTATTGGAGCGTTACCTTTCTGAGCAAGGTTTTCAGGTACGAAGTGTCGCCAATGGCGAACAGATGGATCGCCTACTAACGCGCGAAAACTTTCACTTAATGGTGCTGGACCTAATGTTGCCAGGTGAAGACGGTTTGTCAATTTGTCGTCGTCTACGCCACGCGAACAATATGTTGCCAATCTTAATGCTCACCGCGAAAGGTGATGAAGTGGACCGCATCGTAGGTCTTGAGGTAGGGGCGGATGATTATTTGCCAAAACCGTTTAACCCACGCGAATTGTTGGCTCGCATCAAGGCAGTATTACGCCGCCAAACTGTAGAGTTGCCGGGTGCACCAAGCACGGAAGAAAAAGTGGTGGAGTTCGGGGAGTTCCGACTCAATCTAGGCACTCGCGAGATGTTCCGCGGTGACGAGGCAATGCCACTCACCTCTGGAGAGTTTGCTGTCCTAAAGGCGCTCGTGATGAATGCGCGTGAGCCAATGTCACGAGATAAATTGATGAACATGGCGCGTGGCCGTGAATATTCTGCAATGGAACGCTCTATTGACGTACAAATCTCACGTTTACGTCGCATGTTAGAAGACGATCCGAGCAAGCCGCGCTACATTCAAACCGTATGGGGCCTAGGTTATGTTTTCGTCCCAGACGGCAAAGAGGTGTAACCTCTTCACTCCATAGCCAGCACTTGGCTATAGCAACTTCAGCCTTCATTACCTTCCCTTTGAAGGCTGAAATTTCGCGATTAGGACCACTAGGAACGTTCCATGCGCATCCGAAGTTCACTGACACAATCTATTCTGCTGTTCATCTCTTTGCTTCTCGCGAGCCAAGTTTTCTCTTACTACGCCGTTTTTAACTACGCGTTGATGCCGAGTTTGCAGCAGTTCAATAAAATTCTCGCCCATGAGCTCAATTTGGTGCTTGATGATGAAGGACCTTTAAAGTCTGATGCACCGTTAAGGCGTCAATTATTAGAAAGATTAGGGGTGACGGTTCACAGCCTTGACAGCGATAAGGCGATTGAATTTCATCACGCAATGTCGATTGATTTGATGTCTGAAGAAATGAGCCAAGAGCTGGGTTCGCCTACAGAAGTACGCTTATTGCTTGGCGATGAAAGTTACATTTTGTGGATGCACATCGAAAAGTTGCCGAACTCCATCATTCGTATTCCGTTATCTGAGCTGCAAGAAGAAGATTTTGCACCGCTGTTTCGTAACAGTTTGATTATGGCGCTGCTGATCATTGCTGGTGGTTGGTTGTTTATTCGTTTACAAAACCGCCCACTTTTGGCTTTAGAGAGAGCCGCGAAAGACGTCGGTCGAGGCGAAATCCCGCCACCGTTGGCAGAAAAAGGCGCATCGGAAATTCGCTCTGTAACTCGAGCCTTTAATCAAATGTCGAAAGGTATTCAAGAGCTAGAAGAAGACCGAGCCTTATTAATGGCGGGGATTAGCCATGACTTACGAACGCCTCTGACGCGTATTCGCCTAGCGACAGAAATGATGTCTCCTGAGGACAGCTATCTTGCGGAGGGGATCATTAGCGATACGGAAGAATGTAATGAGATCATCAGTCAGTTTATGGATTATCTCAAACCGGTGAACCAAGAATCGTTTGAAGCGGTTGATATCAGTACGATTGCCAGTGACGTCGCCAGTTCTGAAGGTGGTTATGAGGTTGAAATTGAAACAGATCTTAATCTTAACTTGCCGCCAGCCAAAGGAAGTGCGATTGCGATTAAGCGGGCGATCAGTAACTTAGTTGTGAATGCGCTACGTTATGGCAATGGCTGGGTCAAAATCAGCACTGGTGTGACAGCAGATAAGCAGCTAGTGTGGATTTCAGTAGAGGACAACGGACCGGGTATCGAGCATTCTCAAATCGCGAGGTTATTTGAACCCTTTACGCGTGGTGACACCGCTCGCGGTAGTGAAGGCACTGGGCTAGGGTTGGCGATTGTGAAGCGTATAATCAGCCAACATTCAGGCTCTGTGGTGATGCGTAATCGCAGTGAAGGCGGTTTAATCGCTCAAATCAGCTTTCCTACCAAGTAAGTCGATGGCCCGCACCCTTTAAAACAAAAAGCCCAACCTAATTAGGTTGGGCTTTTCTTATTCTCAATAATCTTAAGACTCTTTCACTTCCTGAGGAAGTTCATCTTCGTCTTCCAGTTTCTCTGGCAGAAGTAGATTTAAAATGATCGCTGTGATGCCACCTGCTGCAACACCAGTTGAGAAAATACTCTTAATAAATTCTGGCATAAATTGCAGGATCTCTGGTTTTTGTGCGATACCAAGTCCCATTGAGAAGGATAAGGCCATGATCAGAATTGCGCGGCGATCGAGCTCAACACGAGAGATAATACGCACACCAGCGGCAGCAATCGTACCAAACATGACAATCGTTGCGCCGCCAAGTACTGGCTCAGGAATCAGCTGAACAAAGCTAGCGACACCTGGGAACAAGCCAAGAATCACTAACATGCCAGAAATAAAGTAACCCACGTAGCGGCTCGCGACTCCTGTTAGCATGATGATGCCGTTATTCTGGCTAAACGTTGAGTTCGGGAAGCTGTTGAAAACGGCTGCGATTGCGGAGTTTAAGCCGTCTGCTAACACACCGCCCTTAATGCGTTCCATGTACACTGGGCCTTTTACTGGCTCACCAGACACTTCAGATGTTGCGGTAATATCACCGATGGCCTCTAGTGCGGTAATAAAGAAAATCAGTACCAGCGGAATGAACAGAGACCAGTCAAACGATAAGCCATATTGCATTGGTACGGGCAGTGCTACGATCTCAGTTGCGCCTAGCTGAGAAGTATCTACCATCCCCATAAAATACGCCATGATGTAACCCACTAGCATCGCAATCACGATTGAAGCCACACGGATGTATGGGTTTTTCGAGCGGTTTAAAATCACAATTAATCCAAGTACCGTCCCAGCCAGAGCAAGTTTGTCTAAGCTGCCGAAGGTTCCTTCATTTAATGCTGCGTAGCCACCGCCCATTGATACTAAGCCGACTTGAATCAGTGTGAGACCGATAAGAGTGACGACGATGCCTGAAACGAGCGGAGTGATGATTCGGCGGGCATGCTCCAATACGCGAGATAGGAAAATTTCTGCAAATGATGCGACTAAAATCGTACCAAAAATGGCAGCCATCATGGTGCTGATGTCTGCTCCACCGGCTTTCAGCGATAGGCCTGCTCCAATAATAGGACCTAAAAAGTTAAAGCTGGTGCCTTGAACAGAGAGCAAACCAGAGCCAATTGGGCCAACGGTGCGAATTTGAATAAACGAAGACACGCCTGACGCAAATAAAGACATGCTGATGATGGTGTTCGTTTGGTCTGCAGGTACACCCAAAGACTGACAGATGATCAGTGACGGAGTGATAACCGCGACGAACATCGCCAATAAGTGCTGAAGTGCGGCAAAAATGGTTTGAGGCAAAGGTGGTCGATCGTTGAGTTGATAGACCAGTTCCGAAGATCGGTTTGAAGTTGTCATTGTTTGTCTCGCTAGTCGCAATATTTCCCTAGTTCTCGCTGAATGGGAGAGCAGGGTGGAGTTGACGTCGTTACCTGTGATTGCTGTTAATCAGAGTCAACTCAGGTTGGTGGAGTGTGATCTAACACACTTAAAAATTTGTGCGCGATTATAGAGAGATTTACTCAAAAAGCAAACGTTTGCTTTGTTTTTGGCGTATTAAAAAACGAGCCATTTGGCTCGCTTTCAATCATTACGCTTTGGAGTAAATATCCCGCTCACCCAACCAGCGATCGATAATTGCTGTTGCGTTAGTCGGGTAATTGTCATGAATATGACGCGCAATACGCTGAACTTCGGGAATCAGGCGTTGATCTCGAACTAAGTCTGCGATTTTGAAATCAGCAAGACCTGTCTGCTTTGTACCCAATAGTTCTCCAGGGCCACGAATTTCTAGGTCTTTCTGCGCAATGACGAAGCCATCGTTACTTTCACGTAGTACTCCGAGACGTTTTTGCGCGGTTTTTGACAGCGGAGAGTGGTACAGCAGCACACAATGGCTAGCAACGGAACCTCGGCCCACGCGACCTCTTAACTGGTGTAATTGTGCCAAACCAAGACGTTCAGGGTTTTCTATGATCATCAAGCTAGAGTTTGGCACATCCACACCAACTTCAATCACTGTCGTTGCGACCAGCAAATGCAGTTTATTGTCTTTGAAATCTTGCATCACCGCTTGTTTCTCTGCCGGCTTCATTCGTCCGTGTACTAGACCAATTTTTACGTCCGGTAGCTTACGTTGAAGCTCTTCTGCGGTATCTGCCGCGGCTTGCGCTTCTAATACTTCCGACTCATCAATCAGGGTACACACCCAATATGCCTGCTTGCCTTCGTTTAAGCAGGCATTTCGGACACGTTCGACGATATCATTGCGTTTGGTGTCTGGAATCGCGACAGTCTGGATTGGTGTTCGACCTGGCGGTAACTCGTCAATCACCGACGTTTCTAAGTCAGCATAAGCAGTCATGGCTAACGTTCGCGGAATCGGCGTTGCTGTCATGATGAGCTGATGTGGATAAGCGCCTTGTTTTGCACCTTTTTCACGCAATTCTAATCGCTGATGGACACCGAAGCGGTGCTGTTCATCAATGATGACCAAAGCAAGGTGATGAAATTCAACGTGCTCTTGGAATAGCGCGTGAGTACCCACTACCATTTGCGCTTCACCACTGGCAATACGAGCCAGCTCGGCTTCCTTTGCCTTACCTTTGAGTTTGCCCGCTAACCAACCGACTTGAATGCCCATTCTCTCAAACCAGTTTGCGAAGTTGATAGCGTGTTGCTCGGCCAATAGTTCGGTTGGCGCCATGAGTGCCACCTGATGGCCATGCTCAATGGCTCTAACAGCGGCCAAGGCGGCAACCAATGTTTTCCCCGAACCAACATCGCCTTGCACTAATCGCATCATTGGGTGCGGTTTTTCTAGATCGGCTTCAATCTCTTGTACGACTCGGGTTTGAGCGTTTGTAGGAGAGAAAGGCAGTTGGGCTAAAAGCTGCGTTTTTAGTTTATTACAAGGACCGAGAGGTAGCGCTGAATCCTTCTGACCTTTGCTACGCACCGCCAGCATCGATAAGTTTTGTGCGAGCAATTCTTCCATGATCAAGCGGATTTGGGCAGGATGTTTGCCTTCGTCAAACTCATCTAAATTAATGGTTGGTGGTGGGCGATGAATGGTGTGCAGTGCTTGCGACATCGTGATTTGATGGTCATACAACCCCGCTGGAAGTAATTCCTGCACTGCGGTTTTATCAAGCAGGGCTAAAGCTTGTTCGGTAAGGTTGCGCAATGTGATTTGACGCAATCCATCGGTGGTGGGATAAACAGGGGTTAAGCTCTGTTCTACATCGGGCTTTTGCTCGCTGACGTAAAACTTGTAGTCAGGATGAACAATTTCCAAACCCATGCCACCGCGCTTAATTTCACCGTAAGCATGTACTAACTTACCTTGCGTGAAATTGTTCTTCATGGCTGCGGTAAAGTTGAAAAAGCGCAGCGTGATAGTGCCATTACCGTCGCTGATTTTTACCGTTAGCATTTTGCGCTTACCGAAGATGGTGTCGACTGCCATGACCTTACCTTGCACGGCCGCCCAAAGGCCAGCATGCAGTTTGGCAATAGGGTAAATACGAGTACGATCTTCGTAGCGTAACGGAAGGTGAAACAGCAAATCTTGAACGCTATGTAAGCCAACTTTGGCGAGTTTTTCTGCGACTTTCGCGCCAACTCCAGAAAGGGAGGTTAATGGGACGCCAGATAACATTTGGGCGGACATAGAGGGCTCAAGAAAATGGTTAACATAGCAGTATGTTAACCATGGAGCTGTGTTTTTGTACAGGAAAAAATAGTCATGCTTTAGTTAGTGTCATGATTTGACTGATAACCTATCATTCCGAGGAGCTTTAGCGACATCAGGATTCTATTTTCAACAAGTATGTCGCTGAAGTTAACACTATCAGCATCTGTATATTTGAGAATTAGATCCTGAACCACGCTCCTTCGCCGCCGTTCAGGATGACGAAAGTCTGTTACTTGCTTTGCATCTCTTGCCACCACGCGTCATCGGCGATGATTTGACCTTCTTCATCGAGTGGTGGGTAAACGAGCCCTTTTCGTTTCGCGACCTTTGCCAGCACTGGGTGACCACGTTCAAAGAGAATACGGTTGATTGTCTCTTTAGGCAGAGCGCTTTCTTCTCGGTCGTACATGCCTGCGGCTTCACGTTGACGTTGCGCTTCATACAAAATTACGGCACTGGCAACCGATACGTTTAGTGACTGCACCATGCCCACCATTGGGATAATAATGTCTTGATCGGCAAGCTGTTTGGCTTGCTCCGAAGCGCCAACTTTTTCACTGCCTAAAATGATTGCCGTTGGTCTGGTGTAGTCGATCTCGCGAAAATCGACGGCGGTGTCCGAAAGATTGGTCACCAAAACCTGCATACCTTGCGCTTTGAGTTCGGTAATCGCAGTTTCAATCGAATCGTGAGTATCCACTTCAACCCAGTTACGCGCGCCAGCTGAGGTATGGCTCAGCGTACGCATTTTGTCTGGCCAAATTGCGTGAACTTTGTGTAAGCCTGTCGCGTCAGCGGTGCGGATCACAGCAGAGACGTTGTTTGGCTTATGTACTTCTTCGAGACAAAGTGTCAGATCAGTTTGGCGAGTTTTTAGGACTTGGTGAATACGGTTGTAACGTTCTAGGTTCATATTTATTGAGGTATAAAAAATCGCCACCTAACAGAGTAGGTGGCGATAGAGGTTAGTTCTTTCTGCGTCTGACTCGGGTTGCTTGAGGCATTGCCTTAATCTTACGCATGATACCAGCAAGGTGGACACGATCTTTCGTCGTCAACAGCACAGTCACAGTGTATAGACGACCATCACGTTCTTCCGTTGAAAGGCCATGAATGTTTGATCCTGTTTTCGAGATCACGTTGGTAAGTTCTGCAAGAGCACCTTGGTTGTTAAGCATGTCGACTTTAAGTTCAGCAATGAACTCTTTATCGTAGTCTTCAGACCAAGCGACAGCCATATAACGGTCTGGCTCTTTCTGATAACCACGAACGTTCGGACATGTTTCTCGGTGAACAACCAAACCACGACCAGGCGATACGTGAGCAATAATGTGATCATCTGGGATAGGATGACAACAATTTGCAAACGTCAGCAATAAGCCTTCTGCGCCACGAATCGGAAGCTTCTTCTTCGAGTCCGTTGGGATTGAACTTGTTGTCGTGAGCTCTTCGGTGTCACCAAGGAGACGACGTGCGATCACAATGCTCATCAACTCACCCAATCCAATAGCAGCCAATAAATCATCGATGCTTTCTAGGCGAAGATCATTCAAGACTTCTTGGATATTTTCTGGATAAATTGAATCAATCGAGTGACGGCCAAGTGCGTGATTAAGTAGGCGACGACCTAAAGTAATCGACTCTTCACGACGCATCGTTTTCAGTACTTGTCGAATCTTAGTGCGGGCACGAGAAGTCACGACATAGTTCAGCCATGCCGCATTCGGACGCGCACCAGGGGCACTGATAATTTCCACTGTCTGACCGTTTTTCAATGCCTTACTCAATGGGTAAGGGTTACGATCAACACGAGCACCAACACAAGAGTTGCCTACATCGGTATGTACGGCATAGGCAAAGTCGACAGCCGTTGCGCCTAAAGGTAGTTCAACGATACGACCTTTTGGTGTGAAGACGTAAATCTCATCTGGGAAAAGATCGGATTTTACGTTTTCAATGAATTCGAATGAGTTACCCGCGCTTTGTTGTAGCTCTAACAGGCTTTGCATCCAACGCTGAGCTTTCACTTGCGCAGTGGTGCCAGACTTGTCGCCTTTGTCTTTATAAGACCAGTGTGCCGCGACACCTTTGTCCGCCATTTGATCCATATCTTCAGTACGGATCTGAACTTCAACAGGTACACCGTGTGGACCAACCATGGAAGTGTGTAGCGATTGGTAGCCGTTCGCCTTTGGTACCGCGATGTAATCTTTCATGCGACCAGGACGTGGCTTATACAAGCTGTGTACTTGGCCTAAAACGCGATAACAAGTATCAGCGGTATCAACAACGACTCGGAACGCATAGATATCCATGATGGTGTGAAAGCGCTGTTCTTTGGTTTTCATCTTGTTATAGATAGAGAACAGGTTTTTCTCACGACCAACGACGCGAGCATTCAAGCCAAAATCTTGCAGACGGCCTTCTATTTCGCTGTGAATGCGTTGGATCATCTCTTTACGGTTACCACGTGCGGCTTTAACCACTTCTTTCAGTACGCGGTAGCGGTTGGGATATAGCGCCTCAAAGCCCAACTCTTCGAGTTCGGTTTTGATATTGTGAATACCAAGACGATGAGCGAGGGGTGCGTAAATTTCTAACGTTTCACGAGCGATACGACGCTTTTTATCTGGTCGAAGCGCGCCAAGCGTACGCATGTTGTGCGTGCGGTCAGCCAGTTTGATCAGAATGACGCGGATATCTTGCACCATGGCCAGAACCATCTTACGAAAGTTCTCAGCCTGAGCCTCTTTCCTATCGCGGAATTTGAGTTTGTCCAGTTTAGATACACCATCAACCAATTCTGCGACAGTGTTGCCGAATTTCTCTTCGAGATCTTCTTTAGTTACATCACAGTCTTCAATGACGTCATGCAGCAAAGCAGCTTGGAGGGTTTCGATATCAAGGCGCATTTCGGCCAAGATACGAGCCACAGCGACAGGGTGGATGATGTATGGTTCACCGCTAGAGCGGGTTTGCCCTTCATGGGCATCTCTCGCTACCACATAAGATTGACGCAGAGCCTCAATCTGAGGCTCTGTTAGGTATTCTTGGGCAACGTCTTTGAGGCTATCGAATAGATACAAATTATAGGCCCGGGAGGTTGTTGAATTCTAAAGTCAGAATTAACGGTTGTGAGCGATGCTGCTTACTGCCGCTAGCTCTGCCGCTTCTTGCTCTTGCTGTTCTTGACGTTCACGAGCGTCTAGAACTTCTTTAGTAATTAAACCTTCTTCGATTTCGCGTAGAGCGATAACCGTTGGCTTATCGTTCTCTTCTGGCACTAGTGCATCTTTACCGCCAGTTTGCATTTGACGAGCGCGGCGAGCCGCAATCAGTACTAGGTCGAAACGGTTGCCAACTTTTTCAACAGCGTCTTGAACAGTTACGCGTGCCATGAGGACTCCAAATAGTTAACTAAAATTTTAGAATGACGAGAAAGTATACAACCTAACTACTTTATTTACTAGCAATTAGACAAGCCACCGTTTGTGGACTTTCTCAGGTAGTTTATTGTGTTTTTCGCACTGAGCAAAAAACGAGAAATTCTTTATGTTTTACAGCGTGACTTTTTTGAAGTTACTCTGCTAATAACGCGTCAAGCATACCTTTATATTTAGCAGCTTGCTTTTCTTCCTTCAATCTCTCTGCACGCAAGATGGCTTTAAAGTCCATCAAAGCGGTATCAAAATCGTCGTTTACGATCACGTAGTCGTATTCGCTGTAATGAGAGATTTCTGACTTGGCTTCAGCCATACGTTTTGCGATCACTTCATCGCTATCTTGACCACGAGTGTTCAAGCGACGCTCTAGCTCACCGTTTGATGGTGGCAGGATGAAGATGCTTTTGGCTTCAGGCATTTGCTCACGGATTTGACGTGCGCCTTGCCAGTCGATATCTAGAAAAACGTCGATACCTTTATTTAGCGTTTCTTCAATCCACACACGAGAGGTGCCGTAATAATTACCAAACACTTCAGCGTATTCTAGGAAATCACCTTTAGCGATCAGGGCTTCAAACTCATCTTTCGCTACAAAATGGTAGTGGACACCATTTTCTTCACCAGGTCGCATGTTACGCGTGGTATGAGACACAGACACTTTCATTGCGTAGGTTGGATTGCGTTCCAACATCGCTGAGATCAAGCTAGATTTACCTGCGCCGCTAGGTGCAGATACGATATAGAGAGTACCTTTGCCCATTGTACTGTTCCACTTTTGATTGGATTGATTGAGTGCCGAAGGAAAGTCCGACATTCTTTTAACGATAGCACTGGCAATGATAAATCAACCACCAAAGGGATGGATATTGGTGATAATCCCGCCAGAAAAATGGAGGCGAAGAGTATCATGATCTCTATTTTGTTACCAGTTGATCTTTTCGTCTTACTTAAATGTTGAAAAGAGCTCGCGTGCGCACAAACAAACGAAAAAAGGGGAAGCTTTCACTTCCCCAGGCGTGCGACTGACTCACACTTAATCTTCAAATTATCCTTGGGATTCTAGGAAATTTATCCAAGGGCTAACGGTAGACCTAAATTTTGGCGATTGAGCCGCGCCTTTCATTGCCTGTAAGGCCTTTTGTGGCTGCTTAAGCTCGAAATAGGCCATTCCGCGAATGTATTCAAGTTCTGCCTTTTGCTCTTTAGAGGCATTCGATGCTGCGTTTTCTACAAAGCGAGTCGCTTCAGAATACTGCTTGTCTTGTACCATTAAGCGAGCAATCTGAATTTGCGTTTTAGCAGAAGGAGCGATGTTATATGACTTTTTATAAGCGAGAATCGATTTATCTAGCTCTTTAGCTTGCTGCCAGAAGCTGGCCAAGCGATCATAGTTTTCCTTCGTCTTTTCAATGTTTCCAGATGCCATCTCCTTCTCAAGAGTTTTGGCCGCTTTATATGGAATACCTTGGTAAGCTAAGAAGTTTACAAAACGTAAGTACTCTTTCTCTCCTTCCAGTTTCCCCATTTTGTAAACCAT
Organism: Vibrio sp. V43_P6S15P86; assembly: GCF_009904725.1. NCBI lineage: Bacteria > Pseudomonadati > Pseudomonadota > Gammaproteobacteria > Vibrionales > Vibrionaceae > Vibrio > Vibrio sp. V43_P6S15P86. The sequence goes on along the minus strand of NZ_WXWT01000245.1, from coordinate 8,134 downwards.
TTCTAAGGTTGCTAAAGAGTTTTGCTCTTGACCCAACTCCATATAAACGCCAGAAAGTTGCATCCAGTAACGCTTTTTCTGAGGGTACTTTGAAGTAAGGGTTTTAAGCACACTGGCAACGCTTTTCAGCTGGCCTAACTCGTAGTGAGAGGCAACGAGAATTAAGTACCAAGACTCACTTGGGCTCTTGCTCATCGCAATTGCTTTTTTGGTTGGTGGGATTGCATTTCTGTAATCTTCCAACTGGACATAAGCGCTTGCTAACGTGATATAAGCATGAGCTTGAGGCTTCTCTTTGGTTGTTTCTGCAACTTTGAACCATTCCTTCATCGTTTTCACAGACAACGTGTACTTCTCTTCAGCTAGGTAAAGTTGAGCCAAGCTGTAGCGAACTTGTTGAGCGACTGGAACGGGAAGCGCATCGAGCTTTAATGCTTCGGCAAAGTATTTCGCGGCTTGCACATAATTGTCTTGTAGCGAATACAAAAAGCCCGTTTGCTGAAGTAAAACTGCTCGGTCGTATTTTTTCGAGCTTGTGCTTTCTAAAGCGCTTGCTAGTTTTTCTTTCGCCGCTGAATATTTTTCAGTTGCGATCAACTCTTGCACTTTGTTGACGGTTCGAAATGTCCGATCTGATAACTGAGGAGCTTCTTTTGCCATCGTAGGAGCGGCAAATGCCACTCCTGCGAAGAGAATTAAAGAAGCCACTTTGCTTTTCCATAAACTTTTCATCGTGACTCCTTAATTGGTTGAGAACTCTATTTCTTGCGATAGGCGCGAGCTAACAGGTTTCCCGTCAACCAATTTTGGTTTAAATGTCCATTTAGAGACTGTTTTTCTTGCCGCTCGACCGAGGCCTAAGCGTCGTGGTTGCTCTTTAAGAACTTTGATGTCCTCTACGGCACCACGTGCATTTACAGTAAACTCTAGTAAGACAACCCCTTTTTCAATTCCTGCTTTCGCAGCCTTTCTAGGCATTTGAGGCTGGAATGTTGCAAGAGGGGTCGGACCTCCGCTACCCGCTAATTGTGCACCTCCACCCTGGCTATAATGTCCAAGCACCGAGCCACCTGTAACATTTACGGGTAGGTCAAGTTTTGGCATATCCATTGGGGTCTGCTCCATCACCGGTTTTACTGTCGCTGTCACTTTCATTTCTGGCGGCGGCGGCGGACGCTTAGGTGGTGGTGGTTTTGGAAGTTCGCGTTTTTTCTCCTGTATTTTTTCTTCTGGTTTAATGCGAATAAACTCGACCATACGTAGGTCATCATTCGACACTAACTCGTGGCGCTCTTTGTTTACTAGCTTGTCCATCCCCCAGAACAACCCGAGGGAGACAATGAGCGCCAGTGCAATTGAGGCCAGATACCGCATAAGCTTAATCCTTATTGGTTGCGGCAATGGAGATGCTTTCTACACCTGCCATTTTGATCTGGTCCATAACCTTCACGACTACGCCAGCATTTGCTTCAGTGTCGGCTTGGATAACAACTGCGCCATCAGGACTTTCTGCACGAAGACGTTCAATATTCGCGCGAACCGCGTCCACTTCGATGCGGCGTTTATCAACCCAAACATCACCCGCCGCACCAACTGCGACCATGATGTTACCTTTCTTAACGGTTTGCGCTGAGCTTGCCGTCGGACGGTTTACTTCCAGACCTGCTTCTTTTACGAACGATGTTGTTACGATAAAGAAGATCAACATGATAAATACGATGTCGAGCATCGGTGTCATATCGATAGCGGTTTCATCACTGCTATCACTGCTATAGCGTCTTTTCATGACCTATACCTCTAATTCCATTTACTCAGGCAATATGCTTTAGCTTATCTTCCAGCTTTTGCGTTGTGACTTTGGCTAAATGATCAAGACGTGAACTAAAGAACAGTCCTGATAGAGAAGCCACCATCCCGGCTAAAGTTGGGATTGTTGCCTTTGAGATCCCCGAGGCCATTGCTCGAGGGCTTCCTGTTCCTGTGACCGCTAAGATGTCGAATACTTGGATCATGCCGACAACGGTGCCGAGTAGACCCAGTAGGGGACAAAGTGCAATCAATACTTTCACGATTGGTAGTCCCTTTTTATTCTCAATATCCTGACGAGAAACGATTTCTTGTCGGATCATCTTAGCGTTCCAACTTTGATGCTCTGAGCGCCCTTGCCATGAGCCAACGGCTTTTTTCATGGCTTTTGGAGCGACGGCAGCAAAATAGAACCAACGTTCTAACAATACTGCCCACAGCATAAAGCTGAGGATGAAGATGGCGACGAGTACATCGCCACCCATTCCCAAGAAGCGCCTAATTGATTCAAGTTCTCCAACTAACCACCACATAACGCCTCCTTAGCTTTCGGCTTTATGCAGTTTTTCCTGATAGCGAGCGATGAAGCCTGCACTCTGTTCTTCAAGAGTTTGAACCAAACGACGACCTTTGCTGTGTACGATGGTGTAAAGGAACAGCAATGGAATTGCGACAACCAGACCTAGCATAGTGGTAACAAGAGCTTCAGAAATACCGCCAGCCATCAGTTTAGGGTCGCCGGTACCGAACAGAGTAATGGCTTGGAATGTGCCGATCATACCCATTACCGTACCCAGTAGACCAAGTAGAGGAGCTACAGAAGCAAAAAGCTTGATTGAGCTGATGAAGCGCTCAATGCTTGGAGCATTACGTAGAATGATTTCGTCCAGCTTCGCTTCCAGATCTTCAAGGTTGTCACCTTTGTGCTCTTGGTAAGCTTGGATAACTTCACCCAATGGGTTGCCAGGAATCACGGTTTCTGATTTCGCTTGCTTACGCATTTTGCCGCCAATCACTTGAAGGCGTAGGAAGCAAATTAGAGCAATGATAGCGCCAACTGCACCCATACCAAGGATGACGTAACCTACAATGCCACCTTGATCAATTCGTTCTTGAACGGTAGGACTTTGCACAAGTAGAGATAAAATGACACCACGGGATGGGTCAATAAACAGTGGCTCATAGCTGTTTGACGCTGACTCAAACCCTGCAACATGACGTGTAATATTGGTGCGAGGCTGTCGAGAGAGTTCTTCGAACTTACCTGTTTGAGGTACATAAGTGACGTACTTACCATCGGCAATCGCGTTAAACTCACCGACGAGAGTGACATCGCGAACCGCTTCTTTACCTTCGCCATAAACAACCGTTGCTTGGGTTGTTGCAGTTTCGCCAGAAGCAACCACTTGTTGAAGAATGGTATGCCAGAATGCTTCTAGCTCTTGTGTTGACGGCAGTTCTTTACTTTCAGCCAGTTTCGTTAGTAGAGCGTCACGCTCTGGGAACTGAACAGCGTTTTGAGAGGCTGCAAATAAGCCCTTAAACTCTCCCGCATACTGGCGGACCACACCAAACATTTCGCCCAAAGTACCAGAGCGAACACGTAGGGTTTCTGTTAGTTCAGTTAGCTGCTTATCGTTTTCATCAAATGTTGCTTTAAGTTGATCGCCCAGAGCTTGCTGCGCAGCTAACTCTTCGCGAGCTTGTTGCAATAATGCCGCTTGCTTATCGCGATTGTTCTTGAACTCAGCTTCACGGGCTTTGTTCTCTTTCGACTCAACGATGCTTTCTGATTTTACGTTTTTAAGTAGTTCAGATAAGTTTTTAGGCGCTTCTGCTTGTACGCCAGAAACCATAAATAAGCTCGCTAGTAGGCCAGCGGCTAGAGTTTTGAATCCTTTCATCTCTTATTCCTCCCCAGCAAATACAGGCAGTTTGATTAGCGCTGGTGGCGCTTGCTTCTTCGCGATACGAAGGCCTTGCTGTACCGCGATGCGGTAGCTTTCTGGTAATGTTTCCCATTGACGTGTTTGTTGGTTCCACATACCTGTCTCACCACCGTCTGGAGATTGGAATAGAAGTGCTGTGCGACCAATACGTAGGAAATCGTAAGTCACGGTTTCACCATTTCGGTCTAGGCTAGCTTTGTAAGATTCGATTGAGCGAGAGAAGCCTTCTTCAATTTGGTACGCTTCCATCACTTTACGGAATTTCTCTGAAGTTGTTACGTCGGCGCGATCCATGAGACGACGCAGTTCTTGGACACGTTTATTACGCTCTTTTTTCTGGAAAGGCAGATCGAGAGTCACAAACTCGTCGAGTGCACCGATCATTTTTAATGTAAGTGGCACCACTTCTGTTGCCGTTTGATCGATTTGAGCAATTTGGTTATTTAATGAGTCCAACTCGCCTTGCTGCGATTGAACCATACGGTTAATTTGCTCGTTGTAGACTTTCATACTGTCGATTTGACGAAGTAAGCCTTTGTATTCTGCCAACATGCCTTCAGTGCTTTCGGCATAGTTGTCGATTTTTTGTTGCGAAGCTTCTGAAGATTGATTTGCTTTTGCTTGTGTGGAAACGACAGCACCAGAGTTGGCCGCTACAGAGCTACTACTGATAGTAAGCAATGCTGCAGCTATGGCACTGAGACCAAATTCCTTGAATTTCATGGTTGCATCCTTGTCAGTGTTTTAGTCAGTCGAAAAGGGCGCGGAAAACCCGCGCCAAATATTTTTTAGAAGTCGTATGATGCCTCGATGTAAAGCTGACGGCCGATTGGATCGTCATATCCAGTTGCATAGAATGGAGAGGTATCATTTAGAGGATCGGCCGGCGGTACCTTGTCAAACATGTTGATAGCACCAAGAGTTACACGACCACTCTCGTTGAATTGGTAAGAAGCCGTTAGGTTCCATGTTGTCATGCTCGCGATTTCTGCTTTGTAACCTGCTTTCTTAGCAGAGTCACAGTCATCAAAGTAGTAACGGTTCGCATAGCTTGAACACATACGGTCACGGTATTTACCAAATAGGTTGATAGCGACATCTTCGTATGCCCAGCCAAGGTTTAACGTTGCGGTGTATTCAGGCATGAAATCTCTTTCATCCGTTACTGGCTCACTATCGTTTTCTTGATATTCAGCAATCAAGATCTTAGTTACAGCTACGCGCGTATTGAATGAACCGAACTCATTAGTGTCGTAAGCATATTTCACAGCAAGGTCGACACCAGAACGCTCTTCATATGACTGGTTGACTGGGCCGTAAGATACGGACTTGATTGTACCGTCTGTATTACGAACTACTTCTGTGCCTGGGTATTTACCTGGATCGTTAATTACGTCTTGGTAAGTTGGTGCTGTTACGACGTCTTCCATCTTGATGTGGTACCAGTCAACGGTTACGCCAAGGTCATCCACAGGTTCCCAAGCTAGACCCAAGTTAATGTTTGTACTTGTTTCTTCTTTCAGCTCAGAGTTAGGGCCGTTAAGCGTATCGAAGTATTGAGTATCACACTCTGGGTACTTATCTTTATCTTGTGGGCCGCTACCACCAGCGTTGGCACAAAGCACAGGGTCAAAACCAGAACCAAAGCCTCGAGTTTGATCGCCAAATAGTCGTTTCAAGTCAGGAGCTCGGAAACCTAGACCGTAGCTACCACGAAGCAATAGAGTGTCAGTAGGACGGTATGCTAGTGCTACTTTAGGAGTGAAGGCTCCGCCTGTTGCCGAGTCGTCGAAGTAGTGGTCATAACGACCAGCGACAGTCATTTCCAAATCTTCAATGATAGGAATTAGGGCTTCGACACCAAGACCAATCTGATCACGGTCACCGCCACCTGATGTTCCGCCTAGACCAGAGAAACCACCAGCCGCTGTTGTCGCATCAATCGTTTCGTTGTAGTCAGTACGGTTCCATTCACCATAAACAGCAAAGCCAGACATACCAGCAGGCAGTTCAACCAAATCACCGGCCAGTGAGCCGTTAACAGAGTAAAGCTTTGAGTAGGCTTCTTTGCTTGATGTGCCGCTGTATTTGTTTACAACGTCTTGAGAGATAGGCCCTAGAAGATCGACATCGCCATTTTGTACGGCTTGATCAAGAGTTAGGAAGATTGCTGGGTTGCTTGTTTCAACGCTTTGCTCAGAGTAACCAGCTGATAGGTCCCAATCATACGCATCAGCAAGCAGGCCGTTCAAGCCTAAGGTTAAGCCAAAAGAATCGGCTTCAGTGTTACTTTCGCGTGGGCCAAATTCGACCATACGGCGAGTGTATTCACCTTCGCCGCGGAAGTGAGTGGCATCAACTTCTACGCTGTAAGGGTTAGGTTCGAATTCAGATTCTGTAGACTTGTAGCCAAAACGGGCTTCTGCCATGGCAGTGACATTGTCGTTAATGTCCATTTCACCACGTAAAAGCAGGTCTACTTGTTTATTTTCTGGTTTCAACGTTCGGTATGCAGAGCGGTTAACACCACACTTGCCATCCGCTCGTTCAATAGCGGCATCACCAACGACTTCTTTACATGAAGAACCAGCATCAGCTGGTGTTAGAAGTGTTCCGTTTGCGCCTTCAAAGTTTGCACCGTAGCTAGAGTAACCACTTAGCTGAGAACGGCTAGAACCGTCATCGCCAGCCCAATCATCTCGGTCAGATTGCTTAAGCATTTCGTTGCCCGCAAATTGGCCAACGAAGAGAATACGTTTATCGTCAAAATCTTTACCGGCAACAACGTCTAAACGGCCATTTTGGTAGCCACCATCTGTTGCGTCACCCGCACGTACTTTTACAGAAACGCCATCAAAGTCTTTCTTTAAAATGAAGTTTACGACACCGCCGATCGCGTCGGAGCCGTAGATAGCGGAACCTGAATCAGTCATTACTTCAACACGCTCGATAGCGGCAACAGGGATTTGACCAATGTCTTGGAAGTTAGATGTGCCATCTTGAGCCAGTGGGTATTGCGGAAGGCGACGACCATCGATAAGAATCAATGTGCGTGAAGCGCCAAGACCACGTAAGTTGACTGACTGTGCTGCAGGTGTGAATGAGAAAGAGTTCGTTTGAGCCATTACACCACCGGTGTTTTGAGTCAAACTGTTCAACACGTCTTGCGCGCTGTTAAAACCTTTAGATTCAATATCTTTACTATTAATAACAGTAACTGGTGAAGGACCTTCCATATCCGTCGTGGAGATACGCGAACCAGTAACTTTCATCTTTTGAAGTTTTTCAACTTGTTGCTCTTCTGCCAGTGCTGTTGCTGGGGCTACGACTGCTGCTGTCCCCAACGCAAGGCTTATCGCAACAGATAAAGCGGTTGTGTTTTTATACATCCTTGTTGCTCCGATTATTATTATTTCCTATGTCTGGCCGCATAGCGGCCAATTGTGACGTTAATATTTCGTTAACGTTCGGCCAATGTATAACCGAGATGAAAAAAGGAAGTCAAACCAGTGGTAAACGGGGATGCTTAAATGTAAAAAAGATGTAAATAACCAGGGTTGGTTTAAAACGCGGAATAAAAAACTAAATAGCCTTACCAAGGCGACATCAAATTTCAATAAAACACCGTATTTTGTGTTTCTTATAAACTTTAATGACTTATCTTGCCTATGGTTTTTTAGTGGGTAATTGAATCTGAAAAAAGATATTTTTCCAGTGAATTGTTCTGAGATGAGTTTTATATCGAATCCATACTTTGGTGACTCGAACTTATAGGGTGGTATCAAAATATGATACCCATTGCTGTAAAAGGGCTCACTCGTATTTTTAGGTCAAATATACATGTGGTGGATATGTCTATTTATTCCATGTATTTGCATTTTTATGTAGGGTTTTGGCTCTAAATAGCCTAGATTGATATTCTGTGTGAATTATTTTTGTGGTTTTTTATAATTTTTTACAAAAACATTTCTGTTTTTCGACATCGAAGGAAGTTTGTCATGTTTTGGTTTCAAACACTTGAAGCTGATGTGGATTCAAGATAAATATGACGCTGAAATTATTGCAGTAGTAGAAAAGTCTAGCTCTTGAGGCGCAGGGAGTGTGCTTCAACAGTTTTAGTTACTACGAGATAAATATGCACCATTTTGGGCGGAAAATATCCTCTTTCACTCCGTTTGAACTGGACAGTAGACAAGGAGCAAGTTGTATATGCTGTCGTACTTTTTACGCCGTTTGGCGTTGGTTATCCCAACGTTTCTCGGGATAACTATTCTCATCTTTGCTATCACTCGTTTCGTGCCTGGCGGACCTGTTGAACGCATGTTGTCACAAATGCAGTCTCAGGGAGATGGCGCCGCATCAATGACGTCTGCGGGTGG
>NZ_WXWT01000364.1:0-28757 GCF_009904725.1 Vibrio sp. V43_P6S15P86 | reverse complement strand
AAAATGTATATCACCAATTTTTTTGTGGAAAATTCAGATAAATTTGAGATATTGGCGAAGAAGTTCAAATAAATTGGAGTTTTTAACGAATTTTGTGATCTGATCTAGTTGTTTGATTCATATTTAATTGAAAAAATAACGCTAATACGGAAGTTGAGTTAGAAACTTCTTAATAAAAAATAAAATTTATGTGAGGATTTAAAAATGAAAAAATTGATTTCATCTGAACACGCGCCTGCTGCTATTGGACCTTATTCACATGGCACTAGTTATGGCGATTTGATTTTTACTTCTGGCCAATTACCCGTTGATAAGGCAACAGGAAAAGTAGTTGAAGGCGGCATCAGTGCACAAAGTCATCAATCTCTTACTAACTTGAAGCACGTTTTAGAGGCTGGTGGTGGCAGTATCGATACTGTTTTAAAAACAACGTGTTACCTATCGAATATTAATGACTTTGCCGAGTTTAACAAGGTCTATGCAGAGTTTTTCCAACAAGATTGTCCAGCACGCAGTTGCTTCGCAGTGAAAGATTTACCTCTTGGCGTGTTAATTGAAGTCGAAGCGATTGCTCATAAAAAGTAATACGGAGAACAGAGCATGAACCAGCAATGGACACAATATATCCAAATCATTAAGCAAGTCGTGAAACCTGCATTAGGATGTACAGAACCCATTGCTGCTGCGTACGCGGCAGCAGTTGCTAGAAAAGAGTTAGGCACATCCGATATTGATGCGATAGAGGTGCGTGTTTCAGACAACCTATTTAAAAACTCGATGGGTGTTTTCGTACCCGGAACGGGCAAGATAGGCCTCAAAATCGCCGCCTCAGTTGGTGCATTAGCCGGTGACCCAACAGCAGAACTGGAAGTGTTGGCTCGGATTAATGAGCAGGATGTCGCTGCTGCGCAACAATTGATAGATGAAGAGCGAGTAACCGTAGCGCGTATGGATACGCAAGAATTCATTTATTGCAACGTAACGCTCATCTCTGGTGACGATGTTGTTTCGGTCACGATCAGTGGCGGTCACACCAACATTCTTCAAATCATGCGTAATGGCGACGTGATTTTTGATGCCCCATCACAGCAACGCGTTGCGACCGCTTCTGTTTGTGAAGGTGTGGATATTTCGATCAAACAAATCTATGAGTTTGCCACTCAAGCGCCTTTTGAAGAGATCAAATTCATTCTCCAAGCTGCAGAGCTCAATACCTTGCTGGCTCAAGAGGGTATCGACCGAGGTTACGGCCTAGAAATTGGACGCACGCTAAAAGGCAACATCGAGCAAGGCTTGTTGGGTAATGACTTAATGAGTCGTATACAGATGATGACATCCGCGGCGTCTGATGCTCGTATGGGAGGGGCGACGTTGCCAGCCATGAGCAATTTCGGCAGTGGGAACCAAGGTATTGCCGCTACAATGCCAGTTGTAGTTGCCGCAGAAGCATTTCAAAACGACGAAGAACAGCTGGCTCGCGCGTTGATCATGAGTCATTTAGGGGCTATTTACATCAAATCTTATTACCCACCGTTATCCGCATTTTGTGGCAACACTGTTACCAGTGCGGCAGCTTCTATGGCGCTGGTGTATTTAGCTGGTGGTACATTCGAGCAATCATGCTACGCCATTCAAAACGTCATCAGCGACAGTTCAGGTATGGTGTGCGATGGTGCGAAATCCTCTTGTGCGATGAAAGTGTGTACTTCGTCGACAACGGCGGTGCGCTCATATTTGATGGCGATGGGTAACCACAGTGTTAAGAATCAAGGTATAGTAGGCGAAGAAGTTGAGCAAACGATAAGAAATGTTGGCTCAATGGTTCGTTTCGGTATGCCGTATACTGACAAATCTATTATCGATATTATGTCGGCCTAACCTCCAGTTTTTGCTAAGGGAAGTAACATTGCTACTAAAGAAACTCACCAAGAGTGATCTCGATATTTTGAACTCTATGAAAAACGTCGTGGATGGCATTGCACGTATGTATGGTGAACACACTGAAGTGGTTCTCCACAGCTTAGATGCCGAAGCGCCGGAAATCATCAAAATCGCAAACGGGCACGTGACGGAACGCAGTGAAGGTGCCCCAATTACCAACTTAGCGAGAATGAAGTTAAGAGAGGGCAAGGACGTTTCTGATTCGTACCTGACGAAAACGTCGAACGGAAAGACCTTGCACTCCATTACGACAATTGTCAGAAATCCAAAAAACAAACCGATTGGTTTGCTGTGTATCAACGTGGATATGGATGCACCGATGCAGGCATTTTTAAAGGCAATGCTGCCTCAGCAACACACCGAGTGTTGTGTTGGTGGTGCTCGCTCACCAGAAACGTTTGCGCGTAATATCGATGAAACCATCATCAGCACGATAGAAACCGTACAAACAGAAGTGTGGGAAAATGAAGCCATTGCGCCTTCTAAACGTAACCGTGAACTGGTGACGCGACTGCACGGCTTAGGCATTTTTAAATACAAAGATGCTGTTTTAATGGTTGCAAACCATCTTGGCATCTCGCGCGATACCATCTACTTGTACTTACGAGAGCTTGGTAACGACTAAACGGGGGCTCTGAATAGATTAAGTAAGTTGCTCTAGCTCAGTGATGTTGTCGAGCGCTTCTTGGTTGGTTTTGCCACACACAACCGGACACGGTTTAAAATCGTGACAAACGTTGGGGCGCTCAGGCTTACCAAACAGCTTACACAAATTATCATCGTTGAGTTGTACGCAACGAACACCTGCTGGTTTGCCCTTGGGCATTCCAGGTATCGGTGAAGAGATACTTGGCGCAATACAGCAAGCTCCGCATCCTAGTCGACAATCCATAATGTAAACCTCTTAAAAATTGAGGGGGCAATTATGGTCATTTTGACGTGGATTGGAAGAGTCGCCTAACAAAAAATAAAAAGGAGCACTCAATAGAGTGCTCCTTTTGGCTTTTAAACCGTTGTGATCATCTCAAGAAGCGGTTGTAAACAAACAGCAGAATAAATGCGCCTAGCGTTGCGGTGATGATGCTACCGATATTTACGCCAGTTGCCCCGCCGAAACCCAGAATACCGCCAAGAAAGCCGCCGACAAAGGCACCGGCAATACCGAGTAGCATTGTTGCAATCCAGCCACCCCCATCTTTTCCTGGCATGAGCCATTTTGCGAGTGCACCGGCGATTAAGCCCAAAATAATCCAAGAAATAATACCCATGAAAACTCCTTAATGCCTTCTTGATCAATTGAGTAATAGAAACTCGTTTAAGGATAGAACAGTAAAGCGAAAGTAGTTGAATATCTCTACTGTTATGTGTGAATGATTCGAGATCTTCTCAAAACTTGAACTTTTGCGTCGAGAGGGGTATAAATCGCCCCCTAAATTCCCTTGGTGAGACCTGAAGTATGAGCACTCCATTTTGGCAAAGTAAATCGTTAGAACAGATGACAGAAGAGGAATGGGAATCTCTCTGTGATGGTTGTGGTAAATGTTGCCTGCATAAGCTAATGGACGAAGATACCGACGAAATCTATTACACCAATGTGGCCTGTAGCTGGCTAAATAGCAAAACGTGCTCTTGTAAGGATTACCCAAATCGTTTTACTTCGGGTGAAGAGTGCACCAAGCTGACGCGCGAAGACATCGACGATTTTACTTGGCTGCCGCATACGTGCGCTTACCGCCTGTTGGCTGAAAAGCAGCCTTTACCAGAATGGCATCCGTTGATTACGGGCTCGAAATCTGCGATGCACGCGGCGGGCGAAAGTGTCCGCAATAAAGTGGTATACGAGATTGATGTGGTGGATTGGGAAGACCACATTCTGAATCACCCCAATCGCCAGTAGTTAAATGTACACAAGCCTTTCATCTAATAATGAAAGGCTTGTTTGTTATTGGGTTTCTCAACTTTGACGCCCAACTAACGAAATGCTGCTCAGTTTATTATTTAGTGTTGTAAACTTAGGTATATAATTTCAAGGCTTTACACTTCTATTCTTGGTCGTTTTGATCAGAACTGTTCCCTAAGAGGTAAACATGACGTTTCATTTCCCCCAGAAAATACGCCTGACATCTTGGGTGGCATTATTCGCGCTCATCCTCGGTATGATGGCGCCGATGGTCATCAATGCGAAAGATATTCAGGATACGCCAGAACCCTCTGCTGCCGAAACTTCTATTGATAACTTGAATCGAGAAATTGTGGATTTATCCCAAGGTCTCTCGCAAGCGAGTGGTGATGAGCGCGACGCGCTTCAACTGCAGCTGTTCCAAAAAAATGAAGAGTTAAGAAGTCAGTTAGCATCGGCGATTGAACGTGAAACTATCCCTCGTGACAAATTGATCTCCTTGGTTAAAAAGCAGGAAAAATACTCTGAGGACGCCACAAACTATCTGTCGGAAAAAATAAAGAAAGTCGTTGAAGATTTAAATAAAGCCAAGGATGAAGAGAAACTTGCTCTTGTTAATGATTACCGAGAGTTACAGCATTACCTCGATGTCAGCTTCGATTCAAGCTGGCAAAACCTTGCTTGGCTGAAAGAGTTAGGGGCTCAAAATGAGCGCGCAGAAGCGGAACTAAAGGATAAAGTTGATAAACGCATGCGTTTGCTGTCTGCCTCAATTGAGTACTTGAGTCAGCAAAGTGAGATCATCGGCTCTCAACTTTCGTCAAGCCCTGAATCGGAAAAAGCGTCACTGCAGTTAAGTCAGCTTATTACTAAGCAAAGACTGAATATTGCGACGGAAAGCCTACGCAATTTAATTTCGATTGGCGATAAAGTCGGTTTAGAAACGTCCGAATACAAACGCCAAATTTTCGAAGTGACAGGGAATATCACCCACGATTTACTGAATACTAAAGTAGTGTGGTCAATACTGAGCCATTGGTCCAACTCGGCACTAGACTGGTTTGCCGAAAATGCGCCGCAGCACATTTTCCAGTTGTTTGTATTTGCGTTGATTTTATTGATCGCTCGTGGGCTCGCGAAGTTAACGCGCAAAGTGGTCAGCAAGGCGGTTTCATCGAAAAACTTAAAACTCTCACACTTGATGCAGGATTTCTTTATCTCAATGTCCGGCAAGTTCGTGTGGGTGATTGGTATCATGGTGGGCCTATCTCAGCTCGGATTGAACCTAGCACCGATCCTAACCGGTTTTGGTATTGCCGGTGTGATTATCGGCTTCGCCTTACAAGACACCTTGTCCAATTTCGCGGCGGGTATGATGTTGCTTATTTATCGCCCATTTGATGTTGGTGACTTTGTGTATGCTGGTGGTGTGGATGGTAAGGTAAGCCATATGAGTTTGGTGAACACCACAATCCGTACGTTTGATAACCAAATTATTATTGTACCTAACAGTAAAATTTGGGGAGATGTGATTAAGAACGTCACACACGAGCGCATTCGCCGTGTGGATATGGTGTTTGGCATTGGCTATGCGGATGACTTGCTGAAAGCCGAGTCAGTGCTGTCTGATATCATTACTTCTCACCCTGCAGTACTTCGTACACCCGAGCCGATGATCAAAGTGCATACGTTAAACACATCATCTGTAGACTTTATTGTTCGTCCTTGGGTAAAAACTGATGATTATTGGGACGTGTATTGGGATGTGACAAAAGAAGTGAAACTGCGCTTTGACCGAGAAGGCATTTCGATTCCTTTCCCACAACAAGATGTGCATTTGCACATGGTAGAGAAACAAGACGCGTAATCACAGCCACAACAGTACGAAAAGGCACTCTAGAAAGAGTGCCTTTTTATTTGCATTAAGCGGTGTTTTTACAGTTCGTTAAAGAACACCAATTTCGGTTCGCATTCTAACAAGTTGTCGATTTGGCTAATCAAAAGAGCAAAGTGTTCTGTTTTACCATGAAGATCGAACGCTTGTTGGTCTTTAAATTGCTCTTGAAAAACGAAGTGGCACGCATTGTCTTTGTCTTGGAATAATTGATAACGAACACAACCTTCTTCATTGCGAGTGGGTTCAAGTGCTCGGGTGAGCACTGCTTTTAGTTCCTGTTCTTTTCCCGGTTGTGCGTGAAAGGTAGCAGTCAAGTGAATCATGATGTTTACTCTTTTTGTTATAGGTAACGCCCTTGGCGTTGTAAGAACTCAATTTTGTAACCATCAGGATCAGTCACAAAAAAGAACGTTGCCAAATGTTTTTGTTGGTGATCAAAGGCTTTGATGTCACCCGCTTCAATACCGAGAGATTTAATGCGTTTGTGAGTTTGTTCGATGTCCTCTACGCTGACAGCAAGGTGACCGTAGCCTGAGCCGTGAGTGTAAGGCTCAGTTTGATCGTGATTGTGTGTTAGCTCTAGTTCAAAGCCAGTTTCTTCGTTGGCTAGATAGGTCAGAGAAAAACCATCAAAGATGTATTGGTCTTTGATTTCTAGCTCAAGTACGTCGCGGTAAAATTGTAGAGAACGGTCCAGATCGCTGACTCGGATCATGGTGTGAATCATTTTTGTCATGGGTACTCCTTGATAGTCCGCATAGGTTAGCGAGTTCAAAAGGAGTCTGGGTAGTACTCTAGTACGACAAATTAGAACATGCTCAATGGCTTACAACTCTGTTGCATAGCCTATGAGGGTTATTGGTAGGTTGGTCAGTGGTTGGTTGTTATTAAGTGTTTAGTTGTGTCAGTGCTTGACGAATCGTCTCTTTAGGCTGGCGAGCGTAAGTGAGACAGGCGCAGCGTAGTAGGGAGGCAAAGTTGTTTACTTCACCATTGTATTCGAGCGCTTCTTGATAGACCGTACTAATAAACTTAGGAACAGTCATGTTTTGAGCGTTAGCAATTTCCTCAAGAATCGTCCAAAAGCTCGCTTCAAGTTTTACACTTGTGGCGTGACCATCAATACGGATAGAGCGGGTGATGAACTGATAGTTGTCTTGGGGTTGCTTAGCAAAGATTTCGCACATTTTCTTTATTCATATAATTAAAGACCCATAATTATTGTGGTGTACGATTTAAAACGTCAACTGTTTTCATGCATAAAAAAACGCTCCCTTGCGAGAGCGTTGAAACATCACGAGTTGTGAAGTAAGTGCAAGTTGATTATTTAATTTGTTGCTTCAAGTACTCGCCTAGTTGCGAGTGGTGCATGATTTTTGATACCGGAAGGATAGTTTCTGCCGGCCCCCAAGCAAATACGTTGACTGGGGTATGCGTATGAGTACCCGTTCCCCATACTGTGTTTTGCTTTGTTGCATGCTCACGAGCTAGCAAGTTGCCACGGTCGTTGTAAGGAAAGAACGCATCAAAGTCATTGATTGTAGGAACGTTCTCTTCGCTTAAGTATTTGTGTCCAGCGAGTCGGTATGGATTTGGTTTACTTGCTAATACGCGTTCTGCTTGCTCAGGCGTAATCGAAAAAGCGCTATTTGCATTCACAATTTCTGCAAACTTCTCTGGTGTTTGAGCTTTCTTATCAAGCGCTTGGAATTCGCTGATCATACCGTAGTAGCTTTTCTTCTGGTTGTATAAACCATCAAGGATTTCGAACTGACCAAAGTTGAAGTTTGGCGCGTAATCTTGATTTTTGAATGCTTCGCCGTCGCGTTTTTGCGGTTTAGGCAAGTTTGCTGATGAGTAACTAAAGCCGAAAGAACCGGTCTCGTGGTCAGCGGTAACAATGATCAGTGTGTCATCACGGCCTTTTGCCCACTCATAAACCGAGTCTACCGCTTCGTCGAACTTGATCATTTCATGCAGCATCGTACCCGCATCGTTACTGTGGCCAGCCCAGTCAATTTGACCGCCTTCAACCATTAAGAAAAAGCCGTCTTTGTCTTTTGAAAGGATGTCGATTGCTTTGGTGGTCATTTCTTTCAGCGATGGCTGCGTACGTTTTGGATCGTTTTTGCTTTGACTGTAGGCAATACCATCGTTCATGCCCGAGTAAGCAAAAAGTCCAAGTAATTTGTCACCTGTAGCTTGTGTGAGCATATCGCGGCTGAAAGCCAGGTTGTAACCTTGGTCTTGCGCCTCAGTAAGCAAGTTGCGCTCATCTTTACGTTTCGACTTTAGGTAGACATTACCTTCAGTGAGCTTTTCAAGTTGCTCGTATGTCTCTCCCTTGTCGTTTGTCGACTTTGGAATCCAATGACGAAGTCCGCCAGACATCATCACGTCAACGCCAGTTTCTAGCATGTCCGCCGCAATACTGTTTTCTAGAGAACGGTGTGGTTGATGAGCGGCAAATGCGGCTGGCGTTGCATGAGTCATACGTGTATCAGAGACGAGACCTGTAGCCTTACCTTTGCTTTTGGCTTTTTCCAAAATGGTTTCAACGTGGTTGCCTTGGCTATCAATGCCAATGACTTCAGAAGCGGTAGGTATTCCTGTTGCTAGCATCGTTGCGGAGCACGCAGAGTCGACGACAATCGCGTCTTCTGGATTGGTCAGCGATGATCCAATCACACCTTCTTGAGCGAGTTTATACAAAGCGGTAGTTTCGCCTTTGTAAATCGAGTTAGGTGCGTGTTTGGCGTAAGTCTCTAGTAGACCAACTTGTTGAGGCCCCATGCCATCGCCGATCATCAAAATAACGTTTTTGATTTCGGCCGAGAGTGCATTAAAAGAGAGGGTTGATGCTGCCACTGCGGTAACGATTGGAGATACTAAGCGCTTCATTATATTTTCCTTGTTTATTGAAAGCGCTGGCATTAAAACAATGATTTATGACGATTTTGTGTCGGTAATAAAAGTTTAACTAAATTGTCGTCTTTGCTTGGGTTTGTAGAAAAAGTGAATCAGCCTCTAACGTTTGTGAATTTAGAAAGAAGAAAGCCCACAAACGTGGGCTTGGATTACGCTTAGGAGTTGAAAGCATGGACTAAAGTTAGCCATTCAGTGCCTTCACAAGAAACCTAGTTTAGGGAGCAATAAACGAGTATGCGTTCTAAGGTCATAAGAGCGGTCGAATTGAGGAGTATATAACCTACGTTTACGACATATCGTTCTTTGACGTATCAAATTATGGGCTGCAGTTAGTGATTTATTCAAATAGGATTTATTGTCGTAACGATTATTAGACCAACGCTAATATGATGCCACCGACAGTGAGGGCCGCAGAAAGGTATTGACCCGCAGAGTATGAGCCGTCTTCTTCTTCCTCGATTTTGTCAGGGTGATCCATGCCAAGTGCGCCATGTGTAAAGGACTCCACTTTTTCACCAACAGATTTATCTTCTGCTTCTACTCTCTTACTGTCGTGTTCGATTTGCTGCAGAGCGGCGAGGAGCGCTTTGCCCTCCGTAGACAGTGTCACCTTATTGTGTTCGACTTTTAGCGGCGAAGCGTTGCCTTCCTCTTGTGCAATACTTGTTTGCTTAGAGGCGACAGATTGTTTGGCATAGCTATTAACAGAAGTGCTTCCTACTGGATTCATCGAATACTCCTTGGAACATCGACACTCGTTCACTGAGTGCGGGTAAAAAGCAGTTATATTACTATCGGCGGCAAAATCTATTTCTGAAGCTATTTGGATAAAAACAGGTCTGCTTTTGCCGCTTCTGGTTTCTATTCGTGATCATTAGCAAAAAATAGACCAGCAGGAAGCAGACCGTTGTCACTCTATGAACTCGGAGCAGTGTGATGATGCAACGCAACGACAAGGTAGTAACTTAAATTGAAGACCAGCTACTTACATTGAAGATCGCTATTGCGCTTAGTGAGGTGTTGATATGCCGCCATGCGGTGAGCATCTTGTACATACCGTACTGGTGGTGCAAGAACCTCTAACTGATAGTCAGTATTATCGGCAAGCACATTATCTGTTGGGCTAATTACAACCACTCTTAAGCTCGGGTTGCGGCTTAAGATGGATGCAGCTGTACCTAGTCCTTGCTCGGTATGAAACTTGCCTGCAACATGAACAACCTGGGCACCTGGTGTGGCGGTTAGGTAGTTAACGATAGACTCTGCCATGGTTTCATCCCAAGTTACTTGAGCTGCAAACTGTTTCTCGGTTTGTTCTGGCTTTCCATGATGCATGGATGCCATAAACTTCTCTTTGTATGGACTACTGGCCGTGTTGATGGATTCTGCAATAAACGTTCGCTGCTCATCATCGAGCTTGTTAACGTAGTCTATCCCCTGACGACCAATACATCGGACAATGCCCTTTGGTGCATTCGCTGCAATCACCGGGAGATTTTTCTGCTTAGCAAACTCAACGAGAGGGCGATAGTCGCTCTCATAATTGGGCCAAGCATTGGCTTGTTTCATCAAGTACTGTTCACCGATTTCCCCACGCAGGTAAGCGTCAACAACAGGTTGTTTGTCGCGGGTAAATTGTTCCATTGATAACGCGAGTGGGCGGCCATAAGATGAAAGTTGTTTGAGCATATCGGTTTGAAAGCGATGAACGCCAGCATGTGTGTGCCATTCACCAATAAGAATGACATCTGCTTGTTGCAGCTCTTTTGGTAGTTCGCTTAGAGCGATGTGCTCGCCAGAAGGGGTGTAAAGTTGGTAGTCGTAAAAAGTAGTGACTTCCGCAGAGGTAGGGTGAGAGTTGGTTGATGGAACAGAAGAACAACCAGTAAGTAAGCCAGCAAAGAGCATGCTTAAAATAGAAAAGCGCATTGAAAAGCCTCCAAAAATGTCCGGATGATATTAATGGAGGCTGAGCAATGAATCAATATAAATGATAACTATTTGCGTTTGTTGTCTGCCACTATTATTACTGAGTGGACTTTTTGCGATATACGCGTAGCATAAAATCAGCCTCACATTGATAGAGTGTAGCGGACTTCAACTCTTCACGAAGTGCATCGGTTGCTTTCCATGCGAATGGCGTCATTTGCAATAAATCGAATGCGGCCCCATCCTTCAAATTCATAACATAGTTAAGATGTTGTTGATGCTCTAATTCATATCCTTCAATATGTTCTGGCTCTTCACTGTGAAGACGAACATCTTGATAAATGCGTTCACGTAGTTGGTATAAGTGACGGCTTGCAGGTGTCACCGTGATGACCACACCGTTCTCTTTTACAACGCGCTGAAGCTCTTCTGCCTTGCAAGGGGCATAAATGCGCAAAATGGCATCTAAGGATTCATTTGCGAAGGGAAGTCGGTGACTAGAAGCCACACTAAAGCTGCAGTGCGTGTAACGCTTCGCCGCGTAACGAATGGCAACTTTCGAAATGTCTAAGCCATAAATCGTGGCATGGTTTGCTTGTGTTTCTATCGTCTTTTGTACTTGATCCGTGTAGTAACCCTCGCCGCAACCAATATCTAATAACTGATGATCGGTTCCCTCAGTGTATTTCGCACACAGCTGCGCAACCTCTTGGCGCATTGGGTTGTAGTAATTCCCCTCAAGGAATCGACGACGAGCTTGCATCATCTCTTTATTGTCACCAGGATCTTTAGAACGTTTGTGGTGCGCTGGCATCAAGTTAACGTAGCCTTCTTTTGCTAAGTCAAACTGATGATTGTTTTCGCACTTAAACGTTTTTTCATTTAACGCTAGAGCTTGGTGGCATAAAGGGCATTGATAGTTCATGACGATCTCGAACAGGAAGTAGGGCGGCAAATTCTATCAAAAAGCGTGGTCTCAAGTGAAACAAAAAGAGCCGATGGAATCGGCTCATATTCAGTATTAGTGGAAGAAGTCGACTTGCTCTTTCAAGTTCCGAGCTTGTTGTTGCAGTTCAATGGCACTTTGCGAGGTTTTCGCGCTGGTGTCGCGGCTTTCTCGGTTTAGCTCACTGATAGAATGGGCATTTGCAGCAATTTCTTGGGATACTTGCGCTTGCTCTTCTGAGGTCGCAGCAATGGCGTCGGCTTGAGACGCTATCGACTGGACTTGTACTGCAATAGCTTCTAATGCTGTACCCGCGTCTTGTGCTTTGTCTAAGACCTGATTGGCACTGCGTTGGCTGTCAGTCATCATATTAACTGCATTATGAGTAGAGCCTTTTAGCTTCTCAATAATTTCAACTACATCCTGAACTGAGCTTTGTGTACGGTGCGCAAGTGTGCGCACTTCATCTGCTACAACTGCGAAGCCACGACCTTGCTCACCTGCTCGTGCGGCTTCAATGGCTGCATTCAACGCAAGTAGGTTGGTTTGCTCTGCAATCTCATCAATCATCTTCGTGACGGTTTGAATACTCTCACTATCGCGATTGACTTGCTCGATAGCCGCTGCTGATTGATCCAATTGATCGTTAAGTTGAGCAACATCGATACATACGCCTTCAACAATCGCGAGACCAGATTGACTATCGGTATTCGCTGAGCGTACGTTTTCCGCAATACTTTCGACTTGTTGGGCAACCGATTGAGCAGAAGAGGCCATCTCTTCGATTGCTGTTACCACTTGTTCTACTTCTTCTTGTTGGCGGTCAGCTTGGGTTAAATTGCTATGCGCATCATTGGCAACGCTGGTGGAGTTGCTCTCTACTAAGTCGCTTGTGGAACGGATCTTACCAACAAGTTCATTGAGTTGACTTGCCATACTTGCGACACCCGTATTCAGGTTCGTAATTTCATTTTTTGATGCCTTACGAGACGATGGGACGTTCAAGCTGACCTCGCCGCCCGCCAAGCGAGTCATATAGGAGTTTAGAACGGTCAGAGGTTTTAAGCTGCGATTCAAGAAAAGTGTCAGTACAACAAAAGTAATGATTGCCGCTACCGAAGAAATGATGGCGATAAGTTTAAGTAGTGTATCACTGCCTTTGGTCACTTCTTTGATAAACGTACCACCCAGTAGTTTCCAGTTCCAGCCTGGTACTTCGGTAAACACTAAGTACTTTTCGCCGACTGTTGAGCCGAATTGGTAAGGGTATAGAATTAATCCGCTCTTTTGTTCAAAAATTTTATGGAAAGGCTTATTACCCTCGTAGTCACGAACTTCTGTGATTGAAGGGTCGGTTGCACTTTTGGTCGGATGGAGTAGGTACTTACCAAGATTGTTGTCGTCGTTGTCGACAATGATGGTATAGCCAGTATCGCCCCATTTAATCTCCTCTAGCGCATCGAATAGCGTTTGTGTTGCTTGATCTACGGGTAAACCAATAAACGATAACCCTGCAACTTTTCCTGTTGCATCTTTAATTGGAGAGTAATAGGTAATGTAGCGTTCGCCGTACAACTTTATTTGAGCGTAATATGGCTGACCAGCTTTTAGTTGCTGATAACCTGGGTGGTCGAGACCTAGTGTGGTTCCCACTGCTCGTTGACCTTGAGGATCTTTTAGTGAGGTAGATACACGGATAAAGTCATCTCCCAAAGGCGCGAATAAAGTCGCGATAGCACCGGTATCACGTGTGAAGCTATCGACCAGCTTTGTGTCGTTAATTAAGCTTTCACTGTATTGAGTGATGTTTGGTATTTCGTGACCCATGAAGTCAACGGTATAGTTTTCGACATAAACACCGGCAAGGTAGCCATTACGAAAAGTGGACTCGAGCACTTTAGCGGTATGCAGATAAGCATCGAATTGGCCAGCAATGGTTTTTGCCATCGACTCTACTTTAGATTGGTGCTCTTTAAGGGTGCTTTCCAATAGAACATCGGAAGCGTTACGGTAAACAAGCGCAGCAATACTGCTGAAAGCAATGAATAGACACAAAGTGATAACCAGCTTTAACTGGAATCCGACACTTTGATTTCGGTATCTCTCTAACATAGATCAGTTCCTGATATTTTTATTATTTATGAGTTTTGTATCGGCATGCTATCGGTTTATATGATCGAATTTTTTGATATTTATTAATGAAAGAGTCAAAAGTGACTGATAACCAATAAGTTAGTTGAGAGAGGACCATCTAAGTGGGGCTTTTATTACAAAAAAGGCCGGGTATCCCCGACCTTTGAGCTGGTTACAACTACTGCACTGAAATTACAGTGACAAGTTCATGAGTCTCACCTGGCTGGAGCGTTTTACCTTGCTCGATACTTGGAGCGTGAACAGTAGACTCAACACACAGCATGGTTTGGTAACCATCGTCAGCCATATCTGCCATACCTTGTGCACCTTCTGCCCAAGGGTTCCAAAGTACCGCGGAGTTATGACCATGGTTTTCCACGCTTAATGTACGATTCATTTCCGGATCTTTTACCAAAATTTTCGCTTCTGGTTGCGTGTAAACGCGATCAATGGTGTCTGAGAGTTGCAGAACATCACCACCTTGGCATACCGCATCAGCTTTCAAGCTATCAATGTACTCGGCACCCATGCCTGTCGTTTGTGCTTGCTTAATGTCTCCAACGTTTAGGTAAGTATGTAACGCGCCAGAGAAGGTCCAAGCTTCGTCATCGATGTTCATGACTTTGAGTGTCACTTTTAGCTCATCGCCAACTTCAACCACCAAACGAGCGTCAAACATATGTGGCCAAATATCGTGGATTTCTTCTGTCGGGAACAGAGCAAGTTCAACAATCACGCCGTTATCGTTCTCGCGATGTTCAACCAGCTCCCATTCAGCAGTACGTGCGAAACCATGAGCCGGTGCTGCAATACGACCAAACCATGGCCAGCAAACGGGAATGCCGCCTCGCAGGGCTTTTTTCCCGTCGAAAATCGCCTTCTCGCTCATCCAAATCAAATCTTCATGACCAGCAGGAGTGAACGAAACAACGTGACCACCATGTAAGGAGATTCCTGCTGTCGCTTTCTCATGAATAACACGTACTACTTTGACCTGATCAATTTCAACGACAGTAACGTTATCAGATAACACGCTTAGAGCTGGGAGAGTTTTTAAATCCATGTGCTGTTTCCTATCATTGGGGAAAGTAGGGTTTCGACATCCGTCGCAAATACAATGCAACAGCGCCGAGGTATTCTCTCAAATTCCAGATACAAAAAAGGCGACTCTAGAGCCGCCTTTTCTTTAACGAAGTTATTCGCTAATTGCTAACTATCTAATTACTTAGAGATGTGAGCGATTAGGTCTAGAACTTTGTTTGAGTAACCGATTTCGTTGTCGTACCAAGATACAACTTTAACGAAGTTATCAGTTAGAGCGATACCAGCTTTAGCATCGAATACAGAAGTTTGAACTTCACCGATGAAGTCTTGAGATACTACTGCATCTTCAGTGTAACCTAGAACACCTTTTAGCTCGCCTTCAGAAGCTTCTTTCATTGCTGCACAGATAGCTTCGTAAGATGCGCCTTCTTTTAGGTTAACTGTTAGGTCAACTACAGAAACGTTAGCTGTTGGTACGCGGAAAGCCATACCAGTTAGTTTGCCGTTTAGTTCTGGAAGAACAACGCCTACAGCTTTAGCAGCACCAGTTGAAGATGGGATGATGTTTTGAGAAGCACCACGACCACCGCGCCAGTCTTTAGCAGAAGGACCGTCTACAGTTTTTTGAGTTGCTGTAGTAGCGTGAACTGTAGTCATAAGACCAGATTCGATACCGAACTTGTCGTTAAGAACTTTAGCGATAGGCGCTAGACAGTTAGTAGTACAAGAAGCGTTAGAAACGATGTCTTGACCAGCGTAAGTAGCGTGGTTAACGCCCATTACGAACATTGGAGTAGCGTCTTTTGAAGGACCAGTTAGAACAACTTTCTTCGCGCCAGCTTCGATGTGCTTACGTGCAGTCTCGTCAGTTAGGAAAAGACCAGTTGCTTCTGCAACAACGTCAACACCGATTTCGTCCCATTTAAGGTCCGCTGGGTTGCGCTCTGCAGTAACACGTACAGTTTTACCGTTAACGATTAGGTTACCGCCTTCAACTTCAACAGTACCGTTGAAACGGCCGTGAGTTGAGTCGTACTTAAGCATGTATGCCATGTAATCTACGTCGATAAGGTCGTTGATACCTACAACTTCGATGTCAGCACGCTCTTGCGCTGCACGGAATACGAAACGACCGATACGGCCAAAACCGTTAATACCTACTTTGATAGTCATTATAGTTGCTCCACAACTTAATTTCTGATTAAAGATAACTGGTAGTAAAATTACAGAATCCAGTAAACATCTGCAAGTGATAATCGGACTTAACTTGTTTAAAGTCAAAAAAAAGCGACGCTTTTTTTAACAATTCTTCGCAAATGTTCGTTTTTTAAACTTTTAACTGATTCTTCTGTAGTCCAGTTGGCGTAATATAACTGGTGAGATAAGTGCTCTTATCAAATTAATTACGCATGGTGTCCTGGTGAGAAAGTATGTGCTACAACTGTTAAGAGAAGCAAGTTTTTTGCTAAAAAAGTCAATACCAAAAACAGTAAAGAAGGAGCAGAAAGTCGTGGAACAACACGGGAAAAAAGTGGCGAAGTCAGATGAGCAGTGGCGTGAGCAACTTTCTGAAGAGGAGTTTCGTGTCTGCCGAGAGCAAGGTACAGAACCGCCATTCAGCGGTAAACTGCTGCATAATAAAGAGACGGGTGTTTATGCTTGTACCTGTTGCAATGCCTCTCTCTTCGTCTCGGATAACAAGTATGACTCTGGCTGTGGTTGGCCAAGTTTTGATGCGCCCATAAATGATCAAGCGGTGCGCTATTTAGAAGATCTGAGTCACGGAATGGTACGTACAGAGATTCGTTGCGCCGCATGTGATAGCCATCTAGGACACGTTTTTGAAGATGGCCCACAGACCACGGGTGAGCGTTTTTGTGTTAATTCAGTGTCGTTAATTTTCAACAAATCAGAACAATAACGACAAAATTGTGCTCGATAGTGTTTTATCCTTTCAATACGATTTGTTGTAAGTAGAAAACAGAGTGTAGTTTCACCCAAAGAAAAACTCCCGCCAATTGCGGGAGTTTTTTCGTTTATATCTCTTTGGGTATCATTGTTGGAGAGTAGTTCCCTCTCTCTATGGCTTTTGCCACCGATTCAGCTAATTCATCCAACTGCTTATATCGCTCTGGATGACTGAAATTGAACATACGTTGGAGCTGCTTTTCATCAGCAAGCGGTACGTCGAATCTCTTCGCGACCATTGCCCATAGATACGCTTGCTCTTTGTCTCCAAGCCCCTGATGAATACTTGCCATTGACTTGAGAATGACCGGATTGATGTTGTCTTCATCAGATAAAGACAACGCGTTATTAAGAAGCTCCAGGGTTTTCTTGGTATCTCGGTTGGTATAAAAAGTAGCTAATGCATATTGCATCTCAGCAGTATTTAACTTAGGTGAGCCTTCCATTTGTAAAAATGCGCGACGAGCTTGGATGTCACCCGTTTGAGACCACAAAAAATACAAAGTAGCGGGGTCTTCTGAGCCTTTTAACTCGTTTACGATGCGTTCTAGCTCATCAATACTGTGTACCAAAGCGTTAAAACGCTGTCTCTTGAGAGCACTTTGATCAATAGGTGTGATCTGAGAGGCGAGTTCTAAGCATTTCCTATATTCAGCGACCAGACCGTATTCGATAATTTGATTGGCTTCTGATGGATATTTCAGTTGCTCAAACCGATGCCATACTAAGTTTGTTCTGGGAACTCGACATTGCCCGTCATCCATATTGAGCTGTTCGCAGCGCAGTTCTGGTGTTTTTTTGCACAACTCTTCGGTTGTCACGTTACCTTCGAAACAGCCCGTTAGTGCGAGACTTGTGAGGCCGAGAAGTAACCAGTGTGTTCTTTTCATGGCTTTGCTTGTGATCCGTTACACCAATTCATTTTCGTATTCTTGACTCAGTTTCTTAACCCGTTATGTTCTGTAAATAGAATGTAATAAGAAGGTACATTATGGACGCAGAACAACTATTACAAGCGATGACTCCAGAAGTTTATGATCGCTTAGTCTATGCAGTAGAAACGGGAAGATGGCCAGAGGGTACAACACTTTCTAAAGAGCAGCGAGATTCGTGTATGCAAGCTGTGATGTTGTATCAATCAAAACATAATACTGATGCGCAGCACATGACGGTTGCAGCCGGCGGTGAAATCAGCTTTAAATCGAAGCAAGAACTTAAAAAACAATTTAACGAAGAAGAGAGCGACATTGTTCGTGTCAATCCGAACATTGATTAAGTGAACCTTTGATTTTTACAGGGTGTCGTTTACCGCTACTACTTTGACTTTAAAAGAAAAAAGCCCAATCTCTATTGGGCTTTTTAGATCGTAGTAAGTTTGAATTTACAGGCTCATCTCACCACGCAGTACTTGCTGCATTCTCTCTTTCACTTCTTCGTAAGAAAGGTTTTGGCTTAGAAGGTAATGCAGTTTTGCTAGTGCCGCTTCTGGCGTCATGTCAAAGCCGCTGATAACTCCAGAGTCTGCCAGTGCACAACCCGTGGCGTAGCCGCCCATATTCACTTTGCCTGCCAAACATTGAGTCAGGTTCACGACAATAACGCCGCGCTCAGAGGCTTCTTTAAGGTGGCCCAGTAGCTCAGGGTTTTGAGGCGCATTGCCCACACCAAAAGTCAACAGAATCATCGCATTTACAGGCTGACGAAGCGTATTACGAATAACTTCATGTGATATACCAGGGTACATGGTGATCACACCGATTGGTTGTGGTGTGATGTTGTGAACCTTAAATTCACCTTCTGGTTGTGCACCAACGGTTACGCTGTTGCTTACTTGAATATTGATCCCAGCTTCCAATAGTGGAGGAAGGTTTGGTGAAGTAAAGGCATTAAAACCGTCTGCATGAGATTTTGTGCTGCGGTTACCACGCATCAATTGATTATTGAAGAACAAAGTTACTTCGTTGATCGGGTAGTTTGCCGCAATATGTAGCGCGTTTAATAGGTTTGCTTGGCCGTCAGAACGCAGCTCTGCGAGAGGGATTTGTGAACCCGTTACAATCACTGGCTTACCAAGGTTTTCAAGCATGAAAGACAATGCAGATGCTGTGTATGCCATGGTGTCAGTACCATGTAGGATAACGAAACCATCGTATTTGTCATAGTTGTCACGAATATCATTCGCAATCTGCTGCCAGTCAGCAGGCGTCATATCTGATGAGTCAATCAGAGGATCGTATTCGTGGATAGTGTAATCCGGCATTTCAGGACGGTGAAACTCTGGCATGCTTGCTAGTTGCTTTTCCATAAAGCCAGCAACAGGCACATAGCCGTGATCCGATTTTTGCATTCCGATGGTACCACCGGTGTAAGCGATGTAGATGTGTTTTCTAGTCATCGTTTTTTCTTTCGTGTAGGGGAACAGAGGCGGGGATTATATACCTAAATAACCTTGAGATGCGAGGCTATG
Source organism: Vibrio sp. V43_P6S15P86 (assembly GCF_009904725.1). Lineage (NCBI taxonomy): Bacteria > Pseudomonadati > Pseudomonadota > Gammaproteobacteria > Vibrionales > Vibrionaceae > Vibrio > Vibrio sp. V43_P6S15P86. The sequence goes on along the minus strand of NZ_WXWT01000364.1, from coordinate 9,604 downwards.
CGCACAGCATCAGAAAGTCATCTGAGGAGATGCAAAGCCTAATAAAAAGGGCACTTAAAGTAGAAGTGCCCTTTGTAATATTGATGGAAAAACTACTGCACTTGGCAGTTCAAACAAAATGCGTATTGACCTTTAGGATCGTTGAAGCTTTGGAGCAAGCTTGCGTCTTGTTCGAATTGTTGAGCTACGGGTTGAAGACTTTTTGGTAGCAAGCTTGTTGCATCAATACCTAGAGAGACTTTCACCTGTTTCATAAACTCTTGCAGAAATAGTTCAGTAGGTGAAAGAGGCTCTTCTACCCAGTAAATGCCGTAATCGGTCACGTTCGCTAGTTTCGCCGCTAGCTCTACAGCATCATCAAAGTCACCCATTTGATCGACAAGACCAAAGGATAGTGCATCTTGGCCAGTCCAAACTCGACCTTGAGCAACCTTGTCAACTTCCTCTAGAGACATATCGCGATTCTCGCCAACTAGAGAAATAAAGCGCTTGTAACCGTGCTCGATACCTAATTGGAACACTTGAGACGCGCCCTCAGAAAGGCCAGTGGTAATACCGTCACCTGAGAACGGCGATGTGCCAACGCCATCAGTGTTAATACCTAACTTGCTAAAGCCTTTTTCAAACGTGGTGATGACACTAAATATACCAATGGAGCCCGTCAGGGTTGTTGGCTGAGCAACGATTTTGTCTGCGCTCATTGAAATCCAATAACCACCAGAAGCGGCCAAACTCGACATGGATACAACAACCGGCTTACCTGCTTGCTTCAGAGCTTCTACTTCGTTACGAATCACTTCAGAAGCAAAGGCACTGCCTCCTGGACTATCTACTCGTAACACGACCGCTTTCACTTTTTCATCATTGCGTGCTTGACGCAGCAAGCTTGCGACCGTGTCACCACCAACAGTCCCGCGAGGTTGTTGACCGTCCATAATCGCGCCACTGGCTAGAACAACGGCGATGTCGTGCTGAGGTAGTGTGTAATCGGGACGAATCGTTGCAAGGTAGTCGTAGTAACCAATCGCGTTGTAGCTGTCTTTGCCGTCACTACCAAACTGTTTTGCAAATAGAGTGCGAATGTCTTGACGTGTCGCGAGTTCATCCACTAGCCCCAGTTTAACCGCGAGCTGAGCAAGATCACCGTCCACTGACTTCATTTCGTCAATCAGCTCATCCATGGTTGGATTAAGCACTTTCGCATCAATATTTCGGTTTGTCGTTACGTCATCAACAAAAGCACTCCACAATTGAGTAACCCAACGTGTTGCAGACTCTTTCGCCGCATCGGACATGTCATCACGAATAAACGGTTCGATAGCGGATTTATAAGTACCTACGCGAAAAACATGAGTAGAAACATCAAGCTTTTCCAATAACGTTTTGTAGTACATTGAGTAAGCGCTGTAACCTTTAATCAATACGCCGCCATCCGGTGCCAGGTAAACTTTATCAGCGTAACTTGCCAAGTAATATTGGCTTTGGTTGTAGAAATCACCTACAGCGTAAACTGGTTTACCTGACGCTTTAAATTCGTTCAACGCTTTCGCGATGTAACGTAATTTCGTGAGATTTGTTTCTGGCATGTCTCGCAGTGCTAGCACTAATCCAGACACTTTAGGATCGTCTTTCGCGTAGCGAATAGTATCAACGATATCGAAAAGGACGTTTTCTTTCGGTAACTCATTGCCCAAAAGGGAACCAGCAAAAGAGTCCATTGGATTTACATAGCGTCTTTGTTCGACAATCGGACCTGAAAGGTTCATCACCAATGCCGACTCTTTTTCGACGACGGGTTGACCGTCTCCGGTATAAGTAAAAGCAAAGTAGAAAACGGCAATCATCAGCAAGAAGATCAGGTTTGCCAGTGCGAGTCTGATAAAGGTGATGCTCTTCCATATCCCTTTAAATATCAAACCAATAAATTTGAAGAGTTTTTTCATCTTGTCTCCATAACGAGATAGTTACGCCGAGTCTAACAAAGTATGGGTTCTTATCTCTAAGATCTCAAAAGATAACATTTTTTTAGCTTATCACGACCACTCAACAATTGGCATATTTTCACGCGAGATTGATCGGTGTTACAAAAATGTAAACGCTTGTTTGATTTTTTGGTTGAGCGGGCTTAATCTGGTCAGACCATGATAATAACAATGGATGTTAAGTGATGTCTGCCATGTACCCAAACCTATTAAAGCCACTGGATCTCGGTTTTACACAATTACGAAACCGAGTCCTGATGGGATCAATGCACACGGGCTTAGAAGAGCACAAAGAAGGATTACAGAAGCTCGCGGCTTTCTATGAAGAACGCGTGAAAGGCGGTGTTGGACTGATTGTAACCGGAGGTTTTTCTCCGAACTTACGCGGTCGTTTGCACCCATTGAGTGCTGAGTTCAGCAAGCCAAAGCATGCCAAGGCCCACAAAGTTGTGACAGAAGCGGTGCACAAGCACGGTGGCAAAATTGCCCTACAAATTCTCCATGCTGGGCGTTATGCCATGCATCCATTCTCGCAAAGTGCGTCTGGCATTAAAGCGCCAATTGCAAAGTTTGCTCCGAGTGAAATGAGCGACCGCCAGATTAAGAAAACCATTGATGCCTTTGCGAACAGCGCTGAGTTAGCCCAGCTTGCTGGTTATGATGGCGTCGAGTTAATGGGCTCGGAAGGTTACCTGATAAACCAATTCTTATGTAAGCGCACGAACATGCGTTACGACGAATGGGGTGGCAGTTACAAAAAACGTATGCGTTTTCCGCTAGAAATTGTCAAAGCGGTTCGTAAGGCGGTGGGCGACAAGTTCATCATCATTTTCCGTCTCTCTATGCTGGATCTTGTCGAGCAGGGCAGCACATTTGAAGACGTTATCGAATTGGCGAAAGCGCTTGAAGAGGCTGGCGTCACGATTATTAACACTGGCATTGGTTGGCACGAGGCTCGAATTCCGACCATTGCGACTCAAGTACCACGCGGTGCGTTTACGTGGGTTACGGAAAAAGTTAAACCTCACGTTTCGGTTCCTATTATCACTTGCAACCGTATAAATACGCCAGACGAAGCAGAACGTATTTTATCTTCAGGTCATGCCGACATGGTATCGATGGCGCGCCCATTCTTGGCCGATCCTTACTTTGTTGCTAAAGCCGAACAGGAAAAAGCGCAGCTTATTAATACGTGTATTGGTTGTAATCAGGCGTGTCTAGATAACGTGTTTAAAGGTAAGCGCGCCAGTTGCTTAGTGAACCCACTTGCGTGCTATGAAACCGAAATTGTTGTTGAACCAGCCTTTAAGAAGAAAAACATTGCCGTTGTCGGAGCAGGTCCGGCGGGGTTGGCTTGTGCGACTACGCTGGCTGAACGTGGCCATAAGGTTGATTTGTTTGAAAAGAACGACCGCATCGGTGGTCAGTTCCGTCTTGCTATGCAGATCCCTGGCAAGGAAGAGTTTCGAGAGACGATACGATATTTCGCTAACCGTATTGATGAAACAGGCGTGAATCTGCACTTATCGACGGAAGCGAACTATGACTTACTCACAGAATACGATGAGATAGTGATGGCATCGGGTGTTGAGCCACGTAAAGTCAATATTGATGGAATTGATAACCCAGAGAAAGTCGTCGACTATCAAACACTCATTCGAGACAAAACGCCAGTCGGTGAGAAAGTGGCTATCGTTGGTGCTGGTGGTATTGGCGTAGATGTAGCGACCATGCTCACAGAGCCAGTTGGACAAACGTTGGATGACTGGTTGCATGAATGGGGAATCGACAAAGAGATGTCTCAACCGGGTGGTTTATACCCTTACCCTGATGCGGTCAGTGATAAAGAAGTCTGGGTGCTTCAGCGTCGTAAAGGTCGTGTAGGTAAAGGTCCGGGTAAAACGACAGGTTGGATCCATAAACGTACCCTTGAAAAACGGGGCGTACATTTAGTCGGTGGCGTGTCTTACGATAAAATTGATGATCAAGGTTTGCACATTCATGTAGATGGAAAAGAACAATTATTGAACGCGGACAAAGTCGTCATTTGTGCGGGGCAAGAGTCTGTTCGTCCATTTGAAGATAAATGGTCTGAACTCGGAGAGAAGATTCATATCATTGGCGGAGCTGACCATGCGGGTGAACTTGATGCTGTGCGTGCGATTCGTCAAGGTGTTAAATTGGCGGTAAAACTCTAGCTTTTTAATGTGTGTTTACCATGAAAGCTGCGCTTTGAGCGCAGCTTTTTTTGTATAGAACTAGTCACTGATATCTGGCAGTTGTTTGGCCATTACTACGCCAGCAAGAGTAATAAAAGAGAACACTAACACCACTGCTGAAAGGCTCAAAAAGTTCGACATAACACCAAGAGAACTCATTAGAAGCAGCATTATTCCAACCACCGTGTTACTCACGGCTACATAGCTTGTCCGCTTGTCACCTTCTGCGATATCAACTAAGTAGGTTTTTCGTCCGACTCGTATTCCGTCGTGGGCAATACACACACAAAAGTAGAGTAGAGGAATCACGAATAGGAAGCTTTGGCTAGCGGTGACCCACGTATCGTAAACAAATAAAACAACGCCAAGTAGCGCGCTCATCGTTGCGCCGATGACCATAACACTGCGGCTAGAGCGATCGGACATTCTTCCCCAGAAAGGACCTGACACAAAGGAGGCCAAGCCACTCGCAAACATAAAGAGAGCTAGCACCCATAGCTGTCCACCCAGAGATTGCTGTGCCAGCACAACGTAGTACGGTGCACTCAGCGCAGAACATAAAAATAGTGTCCGAGTGATAACGAATCGACGAAAGGTCACGTCTGTCTTAAGTAACGCGAGTTGTTTAAATGCTTCGAGGACGCCATTTCGACCACCGTCTACCTCACCGGCATACTCATTAATTCGCGCATAGACTAATGCCGCAATAAGCCATATTGCACCCGCTAACCCTAAACTCAGACTGTAAAAGCGCTCCGTCGGCTCTACGTCCCATAACCAGGCTAGTGCCAGAAGGCTAGCAAAAAGTAGTGTAACAAGGCCAGCAGCGCTTGAAGACCAGCCGTTGACTTGACCTCGTTGGTTTTTAGGGATGGTTTTGCCCAACACATCTTTTGATGCGACGGAATTTAAACCGCGTGAGAGACTGAAGATCACAAGACATGCAATTACACCATAACCCGCAGCAGCTCCTGTCAGAGTTAGTGCGGCCACTCCGATTGCAAATATGGAAAGAGCCTGCAAGATGCTGCCAATTACCCAGACCCATTTTCTTACTGGAATGCGTCGGATGTAGTGCGCGATGCTAAGTTGTGGGATAAGGGAACCTGATTCACGAATAGGAACGAGCCAACCAATTAAGTAAACCGGTGCCCCAAGGCTTTGTAGTATCCACGGCAACGTGACTTTGGGGTTGATTAACGCATCGCCGACCTTCGTTAAAAACTGAGCAAGAATGATTTTAAGAAAGTTGCCGGGAACTTGATGACAAGCTGATTCAGGAATCGCCTTACAGGCACGGGCATCTTCGTCATTAACGATCTTTTCGTAAATGCTGTTTTGTTTATCCTTGTTCATCAACCTGCCTATGTTCAACTTATTCATTTCGCGAATAAATTAACATTAAATCCAGCTTGATGTTAAGTGAAGCACGTTATCAAGCCCACAGAAAACCGGTTGTTATTCGTAGGAACAGATTGTGCTAAAGTGGCGTAAACAAAATAACAACGATATTCGATAAGGATTCTTTCATGGACGCTCTCGATCTTTTGCTCAATCGCCGATCTATCGCGAAGTTATCTGCGCCTGCACCAGAAGGTAAAGCACTTGAGAACATCATTCGTGCAGGCCTTCGTGCGCCTGACCATGCGGGATTAACCCCTTGGCGCTTCGTTATCGCACAGGGCGATGGTTTGAAAAAACTGTCAGATATCTTGGTAAAAGCGGCAGAAGCTGAAAATAGTGATGAAGTGGTGGTCGAAAAGGTGAAAAATGCGCCATTTCGTGCGCCAATGGTGATCACGGTGATTGCTAAAGTAACGGAACATGAGAAAGTGCCGGCACTAGAGCAACACTTATCTGCGGGATGTGCCGTACAATCCATGCAGATGGCAGCCGTAGCGCAAGGCTTTCAAGGGTTTTGGCGCTCAGGTAAGTGGATGTTCCATCCAGAAGTTCATCAAGCGTTTGGTTTAGAAGGCGACGATGAGATTGTTGGTTTCTTGTACTTAGGTACGCCTGGTTGCACACCGATGAAAGTTCCTGAGCGTGACCTTTCTCAGTTTGTTGAATTTCTATAACTGAAAACTTAAATAAACTGACTGTTTATTTATACAGTTTTTCTTGATTTATTAGGGCTACATTCGTTAATGTGGCCCTAATTATATTTATTTCCAAAACGTTATGTCTCGTCTGTTTATTGCTGAAAAACCAAGCTTAGGCCGTGCGATTGCCGCTGCACTGCCAAACCCTCAAAAGAAAGATCAAGGATTCATCCGCTGTGGGAACGGGGATATCGTTACTTGGTGTATCGGCCATTTGCTCGAACAAGTCGAACCTGACGCTTATGATGAGCGTTATAAAAAGTGGAATATGGCAGATTTACCAATTGTTCCGCAGCAATGGCAGCTCAGACCGAGGAAAAGTGCAAGTAAGCAATTAACAGTGATTCGTAAATTGCTCAAAGAAGCTAACGAAGTCATTCATGCAGGAGACCCAGACCGAGAGGGTCAGCTGTTAGTTGATGAAGTTCTCGACTATTGCAAGTTATCTAAAACCAAGAAGGAATCCACACAGCGTTTGCTGATTTCCGACTTGAACTTACCTGCGGTTAAACGCGCACTCAGTTCTATGCGCAGTAATCGCGAGTTTATTCCACTTTCAGTTTCTGCATTGGCTCGCTCTCGGGCTGATTGGTTGTATGGCATGAACATGTCTCGTGCTTATACCTTGCTTGGTCAAAAAGCAGGGTATCAAGGTGTTCTCTCGGTAGGGCGAGTGCAAACGCCAGTTCTTGGCTTAGTGGTGCGTCGTGATGAGGAAATCGAAAACTTTGTCCCGAAGGACTATTTTACCCTACATGCTCTGATTCCGTATCAAGATGCCAATGGTACTTTTGATATTCGTGCTCGTTGGAAGCCAAGTGAGGCATGCAAGCCTTGGCAGGATGAAGAAGGGCGAGTGTTAAACCGTAAGTTAGTGGAAAACGTTGCAAACCGTATTGCAAATCAACCCGCTAAAGTGACGGAGTCGGAACAAAAGCAAACCAAGCAATCAGCACCATTACCTTATTCGTTATCTGCTTTACAGATCGATGCAGCGAAGCGCTATGGTATGAGTGCGCAACAAGTACTAGATACTTGTCAGGCATTGTATGAAAAGCACAAGCTGATCACTTACCCGCGTTCAGATTGTCGCTATTTACCGATGGAACACTACTCACAAGCAGGGATGGTGACAACAGCTATTGCGAATAACGCAAAAGAGCTGCAAGGTGCCGTTCAGGGAGCAGACTTAACATTAAAGTCCAAAGCCTGGAACGATAAAAAAGTGGATGCGCACCATGCGATTATCCCTACACCAAAACAAGCTAATGTGAATGCGCTTTCGGGCAATGAGATGAAAGTGTATCAATTGATTGCGCGCCAGTATCTCATGCAGTTTTATCCGGCGGCGGTTTACGCAGAAGCGAAATTGGTTTTCGATATCGCTGGTGGTACGTTTATCGCGAAAGGTCGTCAGTTAGTTTCGCCGGGTTGGAAAGCGCTAATGGGCAAAACTGACAAGGAAGATGAAGGTATTGATGCCGTACCACCGTTACCAGAAGGCACCGTGTTAACTTGTCGTGAAGGGGAAATAAAAGGCCGAAAAACCGAGCCACCAAAGCACTTTACCGAAGCATCGCTGTTGCAAGCGATGACCGGGATCGCCCGTTACGTTGCGGATAAAGAACTGAAAAAAGTCCTTCGTGATACTGATGGGCTAGGTACGGAAGCGACTCGCGCTGGTATTTTGGACACGCTGTTCAAACGCCAACTGCTCACGCGTCAAGGTAAATCAATTCTCAGCTCTCCTGCTGGAAGAGGTCTCATTCATGCCTTGCCACAGGATTCAACGTACCCAGATATGACGGCTCATTGGGAGCACCAGTTACAAGGTATGGCAGAGAGAAATCAGGCATATCAGCCGTTTATGCAAGCACTAGAGCAACGCATTGATGGCTTGATGGCACAAGTAAAAGCAGGGCCGATCCCTGATTCATTGCGTCATCTACCCAAAGTGGAACGTCCTGCGTTTAAACGTAAAAAGCGTAGTTATTCAAAGAGTGGTGGCGCAACTAAATCTGGTGCAGCCAAAGGTAAGCGGGCATAGGACAAGCGCGGCGTAATTAAACACCGCGCATGCTTGAAAATAGATTACTCGAATAGGTCACCGTGGTTTTGGATCGCGCCTCTTACTTCACCTTGAGTTAACACGCGTTTGTCCAGAACCTCTTTCACCTGGTTGCCCAAGTCAACTAATGTATCTCGATTCGCTTGAGTTTGGCGTTTACCAGCACTTCTCAAGCAGTAGTTTAGCTCATGCTCTTCGCTAAAATTAACCAAATCCCTATCTGCTGCCATCGTGCCTTCTCCTTAATTGTTCTACTTTTTCATAAGTCTGGATTGGATATAGATAAATTCAAGTTAGATTGCGCGAATTATGCTGGTAGATCGCCGATGAACATTATGTTTGCCAACCAAGTCACGATTATGAAGCCTAGCTTAGGTGTTATTTGGTTTATTGATGGTTGTTTCTTAACGCCGCTACCAAGGTAGCTCAGTACCATCGTAGTTAATAAATCGACCTGAAAGTTGCGGTGTACTCAGCTCTATCACGTTCGCTAGGCCCTGCGCGGAGGTTTGCGTATCGATCAATGCATTTGGCCCGCCCATTGCCGTTTTTACCCAACCAGGATGAAGCGCTAAAACGGTAAATCCTTCAGGTGTTAAATCATTACTCAAGCTTTTAACAACCGAGTTTAGCGCCGCTTTCGATGAACGATAAATATAACCGCCACCGGACGTATTTTCGGTCATGCTCCCCACTTTTGATGAGATACAAGCAATCTTTTTCATCTTGCCTTGTTGTAAACGTGGGTAACAGTGCTCAACCAGTTTTAACGGTGCAATGGTGTTTACTTCGAAGACTTTACGCCATTCTTCTACGTCTGTGTTTCCAAAGCCATATCCCTTGGGGCCGTAATATCCTGCATTATTGATGAGTAAGTCGATGGCAGGGAGTTTATCGGCAAGCTTAGCGACTTGTTCGTAGTGAGTGACATCCAGTTCGTGCAAAACCAGATTGCTGAATTGTGAGGCTAGAGTTTGTAGTTCTGAACTGTTCTCCAAGGAACGACTGGTAGCATGTACTTGGTGGCCTTGCTTCAGGTACAGCTCAGTTAAGCTAAGGCCAATGCCGCGATTTGCTCCGGTAATAAAGACGGTTTGACTCATATAAACACCTATATTTTTTTGATTTCATTTGAAAGTCATTGTGTTAGCTAAGCGCAATAAAATCAATCAGCCACCACGCACCAACAACGAGAGATGAAAATAGGGACAGAGCACAAAGAGAGCCAAACAG
>NZ_WXWT01000451.1:0-8397 GCF_009904725.1 Vibrio sp. V43_P6S15P86 | reverse complement strand
GTGAACACCTTATCCAAAGAACTCCAATCGGTTTTGATTGAATCGGCGTAAAACAGGAACCTAGACTATTTAATCAAATTCGCTATGTTTAGAGATCATGGTTTTCAGCTCTACCGATTGTATTTTACCGTGGCGATCTTGCCATAGAGCTTCCATATGTATCGTTTTAAGTGCGCCCGACAGAGTTGCCGTTGGCACAGACCAAGATAAAGTATACAAGGGGTGCGTAGTATCTTCCCCAGAGACAATATTTGTATCAAAATTAGCGGCGGGCATCGAGGGAGCTGCAGAAAGAGCCCCACGCGTACGAAACCACTCTAATTTCTGCTCAGCAAGATTTAGCGCTTCAATGCTATGCATCGCGTAATCTGCCCGCAGCTCAATGTAAGCTTGCAACTTAACCAATCCAAGAGCACCGACACCAATTAAAATAAAAGAAATCATTATTTCAATTAAACTAAAACCATGTTGTTTACTTGGCATTCCAACTTCCCTCTTGCCAACGAACATCATTTCTCCTTGTTGTAGGTCTTTTACTGGAATCAAATAGTAACTCCATTGAGCCCGCAATTGAGGTTTTTAACCCATCAGTATCAAAACCATAACCACCCGTTGCGTGAAATGCCCCTGCATCAACATAAACAGTTTGTGTAAGATCAGTATATTGTTTACCAATGGTAAAATTAGTCGGTGAGCCATCAGCATTCGAGAACAAACTTTCCCAATAGCTTTTTAACTCATCAGGAGCAAACTGTGGTTTAGTTTTATCGACTAAATGAAAAAGCGAACCCTGAAATGTTGTTGAACCAGTATTGATAAAAATACCATCTTGAATAACTAACGTATATTTCTCATGGTTGCCTTGAAGTGCTAAATTCCCGTGAATGGCGCAGTCACCAGTAATCCAAACCTTATCTACTTCCTTAAAAGCATTTTCGATAGCTGATTTACACTGTGTCGCATTTGACAAATTGATTTTCCCAGCTTTCGGAAATGAAGCTTTGACTTTATCAATATTTTCCGGTGTTTTTTTGTAATCAAAAAAGGTTTGGAATGGATCGACTTCCGAGTCATAAACAAAATCGCCTTTTAGCTGCGGATCAGAAGTTTCAGGTTTATTAGTTTTCGTAATTGCATTCCCAGCTTTTACTGTAACATTGGTTGTCGTTGCAGCGGTACACCCTCCAGCAGGAGAACCATCATATAAGCTATTCGCTCTTATTGATGCAGTGTTATATTTTGATCCTGTGCTTCCGCCTTCCATGGTATAACTATACCGATAAGTCAGTGATATGCATTCATACAAATTGTCAGAATTAAGATCACCTTTCGCATCTGGATGAACCTTTAAATCACCATAAGTAGTTAACTTGGATGTGGTTTGTATCGCTCCTTTTCCACGATTACTTAGTGTACTGAAAGTTTTATTGAGCTGGGCCCAACCATTGTGAGATATAGAATTAATACGATAGACTCCTGCCCCTATATCAGTAACGTTCAGCTGGCTAAGGTTTAATTCCCTCTTACATAAGGTATTTAAATTATTGTGATTAATTGGGATGAGCTCGTTTACTATGGATACATCATCTGTGACATAAGCAAATAGACACTCAAGCCCTCCTTCCGCTTCCCAGTGCTGTTGCCGAGAACTAACTTCATTCTGCGCACGCTTAATTTGATAAAATAGATTCTTATATGAGCCTAACGTCACAACCAAAGCGACAGAGAGCAGTATGGAAGTAATAAGTAACGTGGCCACTCCTTGTTGATGCTTACGTATCATTGCCAATTCCTTTGCTGAACTTGTAATAAAATGGCGTGAGAAATTGCCGGATCATTTTTTAATTCAGCGGCCATTGAAATAGAAATAAACGCACTATCTATTGACGAACCTGATAGTAATGTTCGACTAACACCAAATTGAGTTACTTTAATTTGCTTTGGATCAAAAAGATCAAAACATCCACTAGCAGCAGACACGACACTTAAAGGTGATGGTGAATCATCCTGGCAATATTCCAACATATTATCCTTTAACCGATATATCGTATTACTCACAGAGCTTGCTGTATTTCGATAAACATAACCGATTTTTTCGGATTGTTGATATAGAACGCTAGGAGAACCGGAAAGCATCATTGATTTTGTCGTAATACCATTAAATCCTGCTCGCTGAATATCCACTTTCACTTGTTGAATTACACTACTCATCTGCTGAAGTAGCATTATTTCCTTGCTTCGCTGCACAGCCGTTTTTTGGTTAGAAAGAAACACTGCGCCAACAATGCCCAAAGCGACAACTCCTAACAACGCAGCAATCATAAACTCAACAAGTGTACTACCCTGCTGTTTAGCATTGTTCAAAGCCATATTTTGCCTCATTCATAGCGCACACTTTTACTCGCCCTGCTCCGTTATGAACAGTTACTTTTATCGGACTGGTATCCGCTTGAGATTTCTTCAGGTTAATACTTCCCGCATTTCTGGGGTTCCCCATAACACGATCAAACTTGACGCTAGTTATATTACTCGACACCACCAAACCTCGATATAGATGACCTTGCAGCTCAGCAACAGTATTCATTGAAGTAATGTCAGTGACATTCGATACACTCGAGAGTGTGAGCTTCCAGCTTCCGGTGGATGAAGGCAAGCCTTGAATATGAACCCACAAATCTTGATTTCTCATCACCGATTCCGATTTCGCTTGGATCAAAAAACCCTGTAATTCGTTGGCTAAATTCACTATTTTCATGTGTTGGCTAACTTTTGAAAAACTTGGGGCGACAAGAAGTAGTAGTACTGACAAGACAGCAACAGTAATAAGAAGCTCCAACAACGTAAACCCGCGAGGCATTTCCCAAATTCCTATGTAAACGGCAAAAGGGCCGTAATTCATCTTGCACAGATGCTATCACCTGCCAAAAATAGGCGGAAAAGTGAAAAGGAAACTACTCGTGATGATTCGAATTTCTCGCTGTAACAGCTACAAAAAAGGATTGGGAGGGATGACATTGATCGAATTACTGATAGCCGTAGTGATTGCCGGGATCATTGCGGCTGTCGCCTACCCTTCTTACACCAATCATGTGCTCAAGTCTCATAGGACGGTTGCCTTGAGCGATCTTAGTCGAATTCAGCTAGAGCTAGAGACATCTTATGATGGTGGGTACGACTGGAGTCATATTATCTCTGGAGGCACATGCACTCTATGTGATTCAGACACAGATAGATTTTCTTTCAATATTGCGAGCTCTGCAAGTACGGCCTATACCATTACAGCAACAGCAAAATCGGCTCTGGGACAAGACGACGACGAGTGCTTGACTGGCGCTAAAACGATTACTTTAACGTCAACAAATGTCGAAGAACCAAGTGATTGCTGGAATTAGAAAGAACACCGAGATGCAAAAAGGCCTGCATTTTAGCAGGCCTTTGTATTTGTGCTTTTCACTAACGTCTTAGCTGGTTAAATCATCAAAGAACTTTTTCACACCGTTGAAAAAGCCTTCTGATTTAGGCTTGTGCTTTGTCGCCGCTTCACCACCACAAGACTCTTCAAACTCTTTGAGCAGTTCTTTTTGGCGTGAGCTTAGGTTTACTGGTGTTTCAACAACCAACTTAACAATCAAGTCACCGATACCGCCACCGCGAACGCCTTTCACACCTTTACCACGCATGCGGAACATACGACCTGTTTGTGTTTCTGAAGGTACTTTTAGGCTTACGCGACCATCTAGAGTTGGCACTTCAACTTCACCACCTAGAGCCGCCATCGCAAAGCTTACAGGCACTTCACAGTATAGGTTGTTACCATCACGTTCGAAGATATGGTGCTCTTTTACGTGCACTTGTACATACAAGTCACCCGCTGGAGCTCCCATTTCTCCCGCTTCACCTTCGCCAGATAGACGAATACGGTCGCCAGTATCAACACCTGCTGGGATCTTAACGTTAAGTGTTTTAGTTTTCTGCTTACGACCTTGACCATGACACTCATTACAAGGGTCTTTAATGATCTTGCCTTTACCGTGACAGGTTGGGCAGGTTTGTTGCACTGCGAAGAAGCCTTGACGCATCTGTACTTGACCATGACCATGACAGGTACCACATGTTTCAGCAGATGAGCCTTTCTTCGCGCCACTACCATCACAGGTATCACAGTGTACTAGTGTTGGTACTTCGATCTCTTTCGTTACACCACGAACCGCCTCTTCTAGCGTCAGTTCCATGTTGTAACGTAAGTCCGCACCACGTTGAGCACGGTGACCACCACCGCCACGACGACCACCACCAAAAATGTCGCCGAATACATCGCCAAAGATGTCGCCGAAATCAGCACCGCCGCCACCAAAGCCGCCGCCACCGAAACCACCGCCGCCTTGTTCAAAAGCAGCATGACCGTACTGGTCGTACGCCGCTTTCTTTTGAGGGTCGGTCAGAACTTCGTACGCTTCTTTTACTTCTTTAAACTTGTCCGCCGCAGACTCATCACCCTGGTTTCGGTCTGGGTGGAATTTCATCGCTAGACGCTTGTACGCCTTTTTGATATCGCGCTCTGAGGCATCACGGCTTACGCCTAATACTTCGTAAAAATCACGTTTTGACATGTTCTTCGTCACCAGTTAATTACTACAAACGGCATCGATTCACCGCTTGGTGTTTGTATCGTTCTAGGTAAGTGCACTTATCCGCAACATACTTAACTAGAAAGACAGCGTTTACAAACAGACGGGCGTAAGAGTTGCCCCAAACGCCCGCACACGAAGTCTTATCGACCCCAGATGGCTTTGCAGCCATCTGGTTAAGAAATATTATTTCTTGTCGTCTTTAACTTCTTCGAACTCAGCATCTACAACGTCGTCTTCTTTAGACTGTGCATCGGCGTCAGCACCTTGTGCTTGCTGCGCTTGAGCTTGTTGTTGAGCGATTTCCATCAGTTTTTGAGAAGCTGTCATTAGTGCTTGAACTTTAGCATCGATAGCTTCTTTGTCTTCGCCTTTGCGCGCTGTTTCTAGCTCAGAAATTGCTGCCTCAATCTTCTCTTTCTCTTCTGCAGGTAGTGCTTCACCAGCTTCTTCTACTTGCTTACGAGTACCGTGAATCATTTGGTCAGCTTGGTTACGTGCAGTCGCTAGCTCTTCGAACTTTTTGTCCGCTTCTTTGTTAGCTTCTGCTTCTTGAACCATTTTCTCGATGTCTTCATCGCTTAGACCGCCAGAAGCTTGGATAGTGATCTTCTGCTCTTTACCAGTCTGCTTGTCTTTCGCTGACACGTGTAGGATACCGTCCGCATCAAGGTCAAAAGTAACCTCGATTTGTGGCATACCACGTGGTGCAGGCTGGATGCCTTCTAGGTTGAATTGACCTAGAGACTTGTTGTACATCGCTTGCTTACGCTCACCTTGTAGAACGTGGATAGTAACCGCGCTCTGGTTGTCTTCCGCTGTAGAGAAAACTTGGTTCGCTTTAGTTGGGATAGTCGTGTTCTTCTCAACTAACTTAGTCATTACGCCACCCATTGTCTCGATACCTAGAGACAGTGGAGTTACGTCTAGTAGTAGTACGTCTTTAACGTCACCAGCAAGTACACCACCTTGAACTGCAGCACCCATTGCTACTGCTTCGTCAGGGTTTACGTCACGGCGCGCTTCTTTACCAAAGAACTCAGCAACTTTCGCTTGAACCATTGGCATACGAGTCTGACCACCAACTAGGATTACGTCAGTGATGTCGTTTACTGATAGATCAGCGTCAGCTAGAGCTACTTTTAGTGGCTCAAGAGAGCGTTGTACTAGGTCTTCAACTAGAGATTCTAGTTTTGCACGAGTCACTTTAATGTTCATGTGCTTAGGACCAGTTGCATCTGCAGTAACGTAAGGTAGGTTTACGTCAGTTTGAGAAGTAGAAGAAAGCTCGATTTTCGCTTTTTCTGCTGCTTCTTTAACACGCTGCATTGCTAGTGGATCGTTCTTAAGATCGATACCTTGCTCTTTCTTAAACTCGTCTACTAAGTAGTTGATTAGGCGGTTATCAAAGTCTTCACCACCAAGGTGAGTATCACCGTTAGTCGCTAGAACTTCGAATGTTTTCTCGCCTTCAACTTCATCGATTTCGATGATAGAGATATCGAATGTACCACCACCAAGGTCGTATACCGCGATAGTGCGATCGCCGCCTTTCTTATCAAGACCGTAAGCTAGCGCTGCTGCTGTTGGTTCGTTGATGATACGTTTAACTTCTAGACCTGCGATACGGCCAGCATCTTTTGTAGCTTGACGCTGAGCATCGTTAAAGTAAGCAGGTACTGTGATAACTGCGCCAGTTACTTCCTCACCAAGGAAATCTTCAGCAGTTTTCTTCATTTTCTTAAGAACTTCAGCAGAAACCTGAGGAGCCGCCATTTTTTGGCCTTTTGCTTCTACCCAAGCGTCACCATTGTCAGCCTTAACAATTTTGTAAGGCATGATTTGGATGTCACGCTGAACTTCTTCGTCTTCAAAACGACGACCGATTAGACGCTTAATTGCAAATAGCGTGTTTTCTGGGTTAGTTACTGCTTGACGTTTCGCAGGTTGACCTACTAGCGTCTCACCGTCAGTGTAAGCAATAACCGATGCAGTAGTACGTTCGCCCTCTGCGTTTTCAATTACACGTGGTTTGTCGCCGTCTAATACAGCAACACATGAGTTAGTAGTACCTAAGTCAATACCAATGATTTTACCCATCTGGCTATCTCCGAATAAATTCTATTTTCGTTTGGTTATAACCCCAATGTGGGGGGAGGAGAATCGGGTTTCAACCCTTGCTCACAAACAAAAATAATCAATGTTTGCTTCTCTATGCCACATAGATAAGGGCGGCAAAATGCTTTTCAAGGGCAGAATTAAAAAAAAGCGTCTTTTTTCGAAATTTATGTGTTTCTTTCTGATTAGTTGGGAACTCGTCACACTGCTGTAGCGCAACAAAACACCATTTCTCAGGTAAATGTATTTATGCCCGACTCTTCCTAAACAAAAAAAACGAGCTCATAAGAGCTCGTTTCAATATTAGGGTTAAAATAAATGATTCAAGACATTATGCGTTCGCTTGAGCAGGCTCAGCGTCAACGCCTTCTTCTTTACCAATCTCACCTTCTGTTTTTGCAACAATGGTGTTTACCGCCGTGTCGCCCACAACGTTTGAAGACGTACAGAACATGTCATTAATACGGTCAACCGCAGCAATAATTGCCAAGCCTTCAGGTGGTAAGCCTAGTTGGTGAAGCAAAACGCCTACCATTACCACGCCGCCTCCAGGAACGCCACCAGCACCAATAGATAATAGAAGAATAGTTAAACCAAGCGTGAAGATGTCTGCGGTGTTAATTGGCTGTCCAAAAGCGTTCGCAACAAACATCGTTGCTAGAGCAATATAGATAGACACACCAGACATGTTCATCGTTGCGCCCAGTGGTACACCGAAGCCAGCAACCGATTTAGAGACCTGAAGCTTTTCTGTCAGTGTTCGCATCGTTACCGGGATAGTCGCGTTTGAGCTCGCGGTAGATAGAGAGAACAGAATCTGCTCACGAGTTGCACGTAGGAAAGTCTTTGGAGAGGTCCCTGTCGCAAGACTTACTGCCATTGGATAGAAGAAGAAGATCCAGAACACCAACATCGCAACCACCAAGGCCACATAACCAGCCACGGACATCAATGTATTGGCGTTTAGTGTTGCACCCAATTGAATCATTAGCGCGAACACACCATATGGCGCAAGACTCATCACTAACCCAACCAGTTTCATCATGATTTCATTTGCCATTTTGAACGTGCGGATGGCAGGACCACCACGAGAATCCAAAGCTTGAATTGCAAGACCTGTCAGAATTGCCATGAAGATGATTTGCAGCATGTCGCCGTTAGCAAACGCTTGTACTGGGTTGCTAGGAACAATGTTAACAACTAGAGAGAAAATGTCCGGCGTTTCTGTCGTCGTCAGCTGTACGGCCTCAGATACCGTTCCTGCCAGATTAGCACCAGCTCCTGGCTGGAAAATCAAACCAACAGTCAAAGCCGCCGTAATCGCAATGATGGTGTTAAGAATGTAGAGGGTAAAAGTTTTTCCACCAAGACGACCAAATGCACTGATGTCTTTCAAGTCAACAATGCCGCATACGATTGAAACGTAAACTAAAGGAACAACAAGCAATTTGATCAGCGAGACAAACATGCCGCCAACGCCTTCTGCTGCTCCAAGTAGGTATGTATCAAAAATCGCAATACCGCTAAATAAGTACTGAATTGCTGTTCCGAGCACAAGGCCGGCAAACAAGCCTATAAAAATCTTACTAGAAAGCGATTTATCCATTATAAATCTCCGATATGTTGTGTTTGCTATTTACATCTTTGTAGT
>NZ_WXWT01000260.1:0-8431 GCF_009904725.1 Vibrio sp. V43_P6S15P86 | reverse complement strand
GGATTTAGTTGCCCTAACCGAGATGGCACTATTGGTCGGGGAGGATGTACTTTTTGTAATGTGGCTTCGTTTGCGGATGAAGAAGTACAGATAAAGAGTATTCACGATCAGTTGAAAGATCGTGCGGGCGAAATTCATCGAGCGAAGAAGTATCTCGCTTATTTTCAGGCTTACACCAGTACTTATGCGGAAGTGCAAGTGCTGAAAAATATGTATGAAGAAGCACTAAAAGCGGCTGATATTGTGGGATTGTGTGTCGGGACTCGTCCAGATTGCGTGCCTGATGCCGTATTAGATTTGCTGTCTGACTATGTACAGCAAGGTTATGAAATTTGGCTAGAGTTAGGACTTCAAACCGCTAATAACGACACCCTTAAGCGCATCAATCGCGGTCATGATTTCGAATGTTATGCCGAAATCACTAAGCGCGCGCGAACACTCGGAATCAAGGTTTGTACTCATTTAATTGTTGGATTACCGAAAGAAAGCCGCGACGATAATATTGAGACGCTGCAAAAAGTGTTAGCCGTGGGCACGGATGGCATTAAGTTACATGGCTTGCATATTGTGGAAGGCAGCACCATGGCGAAAGCGTGGCGTGCAGGACGGTTAGAGGAGCCAGAGCTAGAAGAATATGTCGCAATTGCCAGTGAGATGATTCGTATGACGCCACCGGACGTGATTTACCATCGCGTTTCATCAGCAGCTCGTAGACCTACCTTATTATCGCCACTGTGGTGTGAAAATCGCTGGCTGGCGATGACTGAAATTGGTCGAGCCCTCAGTGAACATGGTGCTCAAGGAAGCCTAACGGGAAACGCTTTTATCTATACTAAACCGGAATTAATAGCAGATCGCTCAATAAATAACTGATATATTTTAACCAGTTTTCTTTAAAGGTTTAAACGATGGATCAGTTACTCAATTGGCTTTGGGATGGTCAAGGCGGTTATGGCTATGTCGTCTTGTTATTAATTGCTAGCGTGTGCGCGTTAGCACTGATCTATTTGCACTTTCAAACATCACTTAAGCAACTCGTAACGGATTCACCCTATCCAGTCATAGTGCTGGATACTGGCCATGCTCAGATCTTGTTATCTAACCAAGCTGCGATGCAGTTATTAGGTATTCGCTCTCTAGGCACGGGATATTTGTATCCCGCTTTATTCGATATTCGTGAGCTTGAGTCGTTTCTAGACAGTGTCTCTAGTCGTCATTTTAGCCAGCAGGTATTTGACTGGCGTTTATCTGAAAGCGAATCTATCAAGGTGGAGTTGTCAGGAAGAAAGAGTTTGCTGCGCAATCACCGTGTTTGGATCATCTACGCGCAGCCATATCAAGCCACTCATCAAGAGCAGCAACAAGAGCTTGCGCAATTAACGATTGCCCGTTCGGCACTAGACTCACTCTCTGAGTTAATTTGTACCCAAGATCGCCAAGGGAATTTATTAACGACGAACCGAGCATTTGATCAATTTTGGGAAGGGCGAAGGGAAGAAGCCTGCGCATCAAAGGTTTCCATGGGTGAGGCTAGCAGAAAGAGTGAGCGCAAGTGGACGACGGATCCACAAGGTCGCAGTTGCTTATTGGAAGTGAATCAAAATTCCCTTGTGTCACCGAGTGGTGAGCTGATCGGTACATTATCCATTAGTCATGATGTGACCGAGTGGCACAAAATGCAGCAAAACCTGAGAGATGAAATGGAGCGGCGTAAAGATACAGAAGTTGCGTTGGCGCAAAGGGATACTATCTTACAAACTATTCTTGACGCTAGCCCTGACTCTATCGGTATCTTCAATGAGAATATGGTCTATCAAGCGTGTAATAAACCGTTCGTTAATGCATTAGGTATTTCAGACGTGTCTGATTTGATCGGTAAGCGCCTTCAAGATGTCATTCCTGAAGAGATGTACGCTCGCTTAGCCGCTAGTGATTTGGATGCATTGCGTCAGTCAGAGCCTGTCCGATACATAGATAAAGTCGTTAGCAGTGATAGCAAAAGTACGTGGTTTGATGTGGTGAAATCGCCTTTTAAAGATAAAGCTTCAGGAACGAATGGTGTGCTGATCATGGCGCGTGATATTTCTGAACGTTACCTTGCCGAACAAAAGTTGGAGAGAGCCAATTTAGAGTTAGAAAAGTTGAGCTTTATGGATAGCTTAACTCAGGTATCGAACCGACGCCGCTTCGATGAACAACTGCAGGTACTATGGTACCACCATGCCCGCGAAAAGCTGCCGCTCACTATCATGTTGTGTGACATCGACTTTTTCAAAGATTACAACGACTGTTACGGCCATCAGCAAGGTGATGAAGCATTGGTCAGTGTTGCTACCGTATTCACAAAAGTCATCAATCGCTCTTCGGATTGTGTTGCGCGTTATGGTGGTGAGGAGTTTGGTTTTATCCTGCCGAATACCACAACGGAAGGCGCGAGCAATGTAGCGCAGCGTATTCATGAACAAATTCGACAACTCGATATGGAGCACGACAGCTCAGAAGCTTCGGAACGTCTCACGGTCAGTATCGGTCTTGTCTCTTATATTCCTCAACATGGTGATGAACCGGAAATGGGTATTGCCATGGCTGACAGTGCGCTATACCAAGCCAAAGCTGATGGACGTAATCGCACCTGTATTCATCCCAGTTCTTGCTAACGCTTTGTGACCGCTTGCTCTAAGTTGATAGCTGATTGTTTAAATCGCCGTATTAAACACGTTAAACTTACCGAAGCTTGTGCGTTCGTTGGTTAACTTATCTTTTTATCTTGTTTAGCAAGCGCAGTTCGCACTACGTATTTTTCACTAATCACACAGACCTAAATTGCGTTAGGCCGAATATGTCTGCTCGTTTTTTATCATTGAAGGGCAACATCTAGCCAGCACCATGGAGTAGTTAATGAAACCCATGAAAAATCTCGCCCAGTATTATGTCGACTTGCTAGTCAAACTGGGGATTGTTCGTTTCTCGATTTTGCTGGCCCTTGCGCTGGTGGCATTAGCCGTTGTGGTGCAGGTGGGGATTACTTTAGCTCTCAAGGGGCGAGTCGACGATATCGACATTGTCCGTTCGGTGTTTTTTGGTCTCTTGATTACACCTTGGGCGGTTTATTTTCTTTCTGTTGTTGTTGATCAGCTAGAAGAGTCTCGCCAGCGTTTAACCAAGTTGGTGTCCAAACTGAAAGACATGCGCTCGCGAGACCAAGAACTGAATTATCAACTGCAACAAAACATCGAAAAGCTCAACCAAGAAATTGAAGAGCGCATTAAAGCAGAAGAAGCTCGTGAAGAGGCGATGCAAGATCTCGAAAACGAGGTGTTCCAACGAGAGCGTACTCAGTTAGAGCTTGCGGAACGCACTGCACTACTGCGTTCATTTATTGATGCCTCGCCAGACTTAATTTACTACCGCAATGCCGATGGTGTGTTCTCCGGTTGTAACCGGGCAATGGAAGAGCTAACGGGCAAAAAAGAGCACCAGTTAGTCGGATTAAGCCCTTGGGATGTGTATAGCAAAGAAATCGCTGAGCACATCGTTGATACTGACCAAAAGGTCTTCGCCGATAATCAAGCCATTACTTACGAGCAGTGGCTAGAGTATCCTGATGGACGCAAGCACTACTTTGAACTGCGTAAAGTGCCGTTTTACAGCAAAGATGGTCGTCACCTTGGCTTGGTAGGTTTTGGCCGTGATATCACTGAACGTAAGCGCCATGAAGAGTCGTTAGAGAAAGCAAGCCGCGACAAAACTACCTTCATCTCAACCATCAGTCATGAGCTGCGAACGCCGCTGAATGGCATTGTAGGCTTAAGTCGTATGCTTCTAGATAGTCCGTTGACAGAAGAGCAGCGTAAACACATGCAGACCATCAATGTGAGTGCGATTACGCTAGGTAACATCTTCAACGATATTATCGATATGGATAAATTTGATCGCCGCAAGCTAGAACTATTACCTGCGCCACTTAACTTCGAAGACTTCGTCGCTGAGATTGAAAGCATCTCTGCTTTGATGGCTGAGCAAAAAGGGCTGCGCTTTGACTTAGAACGTTTGAGTGATTTACCCAAAGCAATTGAAGTGGATGCGACCCGTTTACGTCAAGTAATTTGGAACTTGGTCAGCAACGCAATGAAGTTTACCAAAGAAGGTGGCGTTGTGATGACGGTGAGCGCGGATGTCGAAGACGATTTTGCGACCATTATTATGGAGGTGGAAGACACGGGTATTGGCATACCAGAAGACGAGCTCGATAAAATCTTTGCCATGTATTACCAAGTGAAATCAGGTAAAGACAACCTACATGCTGTCGGGACTGGTATAGGCCTGGCGGTGTCAAAACAGCTGATCAACATGATGGATGGTGACATTACTGTCGCTAGTGAAGAGGGTTTTGGTAGTACTTTTACCGTATCGATTCACGTTCCTATTGTGGAACTCGAAGAACCTGTCATTGATGCAAAACGCGATAATGTGCATCTCAACATCTTTATGGTCGAAGACATTGAGCTTAACGTCACCGTGGCCAAATCGTTGCTTGAGAGCTTAGGGCACTCCGTTACCGTGGCGATGACGGGACAAGAAGCGCTCGTGAACTTTGTGCCAGAAAAATATGACTTGGCGTTGTTGGATATTCAGCTGCCTGATATGACGGGGTTTGATGTCGCAAATTATTATCGCGAGCATTATAACAATCTGCCTCCATTAGTCGCCCTAACAGCTAATGTGATGAAAGATCGTCGTGAATATTTAGATAACGGTATGGATGATGCCATCAGCAAACCGCTTGCTGTGAATGCCATTCAGTCTGTAATTGATAAGTTCTTCGCGCATCAGGTAGAGCCGCAAGAGCAACCTGAGAGCATTCCAGAAACAGTGGAAGAGCCGCCCCCTTCTCCTGTGATTGAGACACACTTGCTCGATATGGATATGTTAGAGTCTTACGTCGACATTGTTGGTGCCAAGCCGGTCTACGACAGCATAAAAATGTTTGAAGACATGATGCCAGACTATATTGATGTCTTAGACTCAAACATGACGGCAAAAGATCAAGATGGGATTGTTTCTGAAGCGCATAAAATTAAAGGTGCTGCAGGTTCGATTGGCCTCAAACGTATCCAAAGTGTGGCGCAGAAAGCGCAATCTCCCGATATGCCAGCATGGTGGGAAAACATTTCAGACTGGGTTGAAGAGATCAAAAATGAATACCAAAACGATATTCAAGTCCTCAAAAGTTGGTTGGAACAAAGGAAATAACATGAAAAGAATCGCACCATTGGCATTAGCCATGGCATTGATGGCAGGCTGTAGTTCCGTTCCAAATGTGAATTGGCAACAAAACAGTCAGATTACGATTAATGAGGTTAATGTTGAGCTCAAAAGTAATTTATGGGTGAACCTCATGCCGAATATTGGGGACGTGCAAGAGCAAAGTATTCAAGGTGCACTTTACCTCGAAGGAGATCAGTTACTTCCTGCAAATCTAACGGCAGAAGCTCTTATTATTAAACAGGGGCAAAAAGAGTGGTTGGTGGACAGTGCGTCTTTAGATACTCGAACGCACAGTGAAAGCCGATGGGAGGTGGCGTTCTCGTCTCACATTGATGTGAACACAGAAAAATCGGTTGATATCGCAGTGCTTCTAGACGATGCGGGTAAACAGCGTTGGTTAGTCGAAAAGTACGTGAAGATTAACAAGGTTTATTAACCGCAATGATGTTGCATTAGTCGTTAGACCTAAAACAAAAAGGGCTTGCTCAATGAGCAAGCCCTTCGGATATTAGCGGTTAAATCTAGTCTTCTAGATCGCCACAGAAGCGGTAACCTTCGCCGTGGATAGTGGCGATGATTTCTGGCGTACCTGAAACAGACTCAAAGTGCTTACGGATACGACGAATCGTTACGTCTACAGTACGGTCGTGTGGCTTAAGTTCACGACCAGTCATCTTCTTAAGAAGATCTGCACGAGTTTGAATCTTACCCGGGTTCTCACAGAAGTGCAGTAGTGCGCGGAACTCAGAGCGAGGTAGCTTGTAGCTATCACCAGCAGGGCTTACTAGAGAGCGGCTGTTGATGTCTAGTACCCAACCGTTGAATTCATACTTTTCTACCGAGCGCTTCTCTTCTTGCACCGCGTTAGAGCTCATTGAGCGACTAAGTAGGTTACGTGCACGAATAGTTAGTTCACGTGGGTTGAATGGTTTAGTGATGTAGTCATCTGCACCAATCTCAAGACCTAGGATCTTGTCTACTTCATTGTCACGGCCTGTCAGGAACATTAAAGCAATGTTCGCTTGCTCGCGTAGTTCACGCGCTAGTAGAAGGCCATTCTTGCCTGGAAGATTAATGTCCATAATAACCAAGTTGACTGAGTTATCAGACAACACTTGGTGCATCTCTTCACCGTCACTGGCTTCAAAAACAGCGTATCCCTCTGCTTCAAAAATACTCTTAAGAGTGTTACGAGTTACTTGCTCATCTTCAACGATAAGAATCTGCGGGGTTTGCATTGGCGGTACCTAAATTTGTGACAAAATTGTGCTAATAGAATAAATTCTAGGCAAAAATATAACATACAGGTAATGTGATTTTGATAATAAATCAAGTTGATCAAAAAAACACTTCTTTCAGTTATCCGCCCTCCATGGAATTTTGCCAACTCACCAGTATCCAATGGCGACGTTTATTCTAAAGGGCTTGTTTACCTTTCATTTCCTGCTTTCTGTGGGGCATGAAACGTAAACACCCTAAGATATGGAGCGGATTTTATATTGTTAACAGCATGCTAACAATGCTCAAATGTTAATTCCATTCAGTTTGTTGATTTATATCAATTGATGAAATGTAACTGTTATTAATCGTTTAAGACTTATGATAGAAAAAAGTAATATGAACATAGACGCATCGTTATGGAATGCTTATTCAGAATCTTTTTTCAGATTCGAGGCCGAGTGGTGCGTTTCAAACTACGCTGTGATAACCGCTTGGAACCCATACAGTAATTTGCGGTCCAAAGAAGAGAACTGCATAAGCAATCAAGCATTAGAAACACTGCTACAGCACGTTAATTACGCGCCTATCACAGTAGGTGACAGCTCTTTTACATGGTATGAGGAAAGCTTTGCCGTCGAGTTATCACCAGAGGCGGCGGTCGCATTGGCGAATGACTTTCAACAAAACGCGATTTACTACGTCATTGATGATCAACTTTACCTTATTGCGTGCTCACAGCCGAAAGTGTTGCATAAGTTAGGCTCCCTTAAGCCTCGACTCGTATAGGAAAGGATACTACTCACCGAAGCACTGCTTGAGTGAGAAAATTCACGGAGGAAATATGAGAGACATTACACCCGATATTTGTGACCAATTTGAAGACCAAGTTACCCTGCTTACTTTGCCACTGCAGAACTTTGGTCAACGCACCGCTTTTTACGGAGAAATTGTCACAGTGCGTTGCTACCACGACAACTCAAAAGTACGTGAAGTACTGGGCGAAGATGGAGCGGGGAAAGTATTGATTGTTGACGGACATGGTTCGTGTCAGAAAGCATTGCTTGGCGATCAATTAGCAATACTCGGAATAGAAAATGGGTGGGAAGGCATTATTGTCTATGGTGCAATACGCGACGTAGCACAAATATCTCAGATGGACATTGGCGTGCAAGCACTTGGTACCAATCCGTTTAAGACAGAGAAGCGAGGTATGGGAGAGGTCAATGTGACCTTAACGATGCAAAACCAAATCGTGCAGCCGAAGCATTATGTGTACGCTGATTGGAATGGTGTATTGATTTCAAAGCAAAAATTAGATTTCTAAAAACGAAAGCCTAAACCTACCTCAATACCTTGTTGCCAATCTTGGTAATCAAGAGTCGCGTGAAGATCCAGTTTATCGGTGATTTTTACGCGACTTGAGACTTCAGCTGCGAGGCTGCTGTCTTCTTGGCGAATACCTTCCGCAGTCTCATTCTTGTAAGAGCGAACCGTACTTTTTAGTGTGACACGATCATTGAAGTGATAGCTGATCCCACTCAAAAAACCGCTTTGGTTTTGGGTTGGAGAGTTGTTGACTCGTGCACCGACGTAAACGTCTACGGAGTCAAAGAGTTCGTACGCATAACCCGTGTCGATATTCCAAACATCGAAACTGTCAGATTGATAGCTGTCGCTGGAAATAAATAGTTTATGAGGAGAAGGGGATGTTTTACCTGGAAGAGGCGGAAGCTCGTTCGCTAGACAAACGCCAGGCACAAAAAACAGCAACAGAAAAAGCCCTCTTTTCATGCTTACCACTCCTTGTGTCAACTTTTTTATTAGTATGTGCCCAAAGCTTCTCACTATTAAAGCATAGAATATGAAAGCTAGCTCATCTATTTTCTAAATAATTCGATCCTGTGAACATAGGTCACAGTTAAGTTGTTGTTAAGTGTCAACA
>NZ_WXWT01000426.1:0-8472 GCF_009904725.1 Vibrio sp. V43_P6S15P86 | reverse complement strand
AAGTAAAGTAGTGCAGAGCTAGGATGAACTTCAACTTAAAGGTGACGGTATGGATATACAATCAACCATTATTGAATATGCGATAGCGATAATAGGCTTACTTTTGACGGGAGTTGCCCTCTGAGCACGACGGCCCAGAGGATAGAAAGTATATTGGCTGTTTGTTAGCGGTTGATATTGTACCGAGCCATTGCAGCTTCTTCTGACGACACAACCGTTTTACCAATTGGTGCGAGTGAAATAACCGCAAGCTTCAGGTGTTGGAGTGCAAACGGAATACCAATGATGGTTACAAAACACGCTGCGGCGGAAAGTACGTGACCGATTGCTAACCAAAGGCCTGCAAAGACAAACCAAAGGACGTTACCGATAACGCCTAGAGGGCTCGTACCAATGTCCATTTCATTGGTCAATTCATCGCGTGAAATGGCTTCTTTTCCGAATGGGAAAAAGGAAAAATTACCCATAACGATACACGCACGCCCCCAAGGTATTCCGATGATGCTAATAAAGGCTAAGATACCGAAAAACCACCATAGCAACCCCATAAATACGCCACCAAATACAAACCAAATGATGTTACCGAGTGTTCTCATTCTATTTCCTTTACTCTTGAATGTGATGATGCTGGTTCCTGAGGGGATCGTAATGTAAAACTAAAACCACCAACCGATCCGTTAATGAACGTGAGCCGTTCCCTCATTCACTTGCTTGATAGAATAGCCGCATAAGTATTAACAGAGAATGAATGACTCTCTGAAGCTACGTTTGTTTTAGTATAGAGCGTAATACTCGATTAAGCACATAGCCAAGAATTAAGCTACCTAGAGGTAACTTTCTCGATATATTGACAAATTTGCTCTGCTAACTGATGGCTAGCAATGTTGCGTTTCACTACTTCACTAGCGATTTTTCCAGATTCAACGACGCTAAACCAGTCGAGCAACATCGCATGGAAACCTTTGCTCGTCAGCATTGGCGTCCAATCTTTCAAATTGATTTTTTGCTCTTGGTTCGCTTGCCATCGTTTCCCTTCAACGAAAGAGTCGAATTCCACTGCTTTGTTAGCATAACAAGCTTGAACGCGCTCCATAGTCACACCGAAGTGACGATTCATCGAAGCGTGGAGTAAAGTATCTCCGTGTTGCCACTGAATATCTAAACGCGCCAATTGGTCACCCTCAAGCTGATGCGTTATGTAAGCCTCTTTTAAATCGGTTTTGGCTGTCACGTTAATACTGTCTAATGGGTGAATAAAATCATCAAATATAAAGGTACGAATATCGCCTGGTAGTTGGTGACGGTTCTTTTCCCAGCGTAGCGATTTTAGGTCAGAAATGTTGCCTTGCTGTACCTCTGGCATGTGTTGGTTGTAAAGCGGAATATGACGTCGGTTGAAGCCCACATAAAGTGGTTGTTTTTCTTTTTCGGCAATATCGTACAGTTTTTCCACGTCATCAGCATTGTCCGCTAATGGTTTGTCGACAAAGGTTGGGATTCCATGTTGCAAAAAGAATGCTGCGATTTGAGGATGTACGCTTGTTGCCGCATGAATCATGACAGCATCTACGCCAAAGTGCAGAAGCTGCTGGTAGTCTTGACAGGTCTCTGAGATTCGATATTGCTTAGCCAGACTCTCAAGTACATTTGCGTTGCGGGTACAAAATACAAGTTCGATATTTGGAAGCTGAGTGATAACGGGAAGGTATGCTTTCTGAGCAATATCTCCTAAACCAATAATACCAATTTTCATCCTAGTCCTTATTTCATGTATGGATGGCAGGTTGTAGTATAACGCTTGGCAAGCTGATGAGTTTAAATGCCTTGTTAGAAAAGAGCCTGACTCACATTTTGAGTCAGGCTTTGTTGGTCCACTTAGGAAGTCGTGCGGCAATCTTTGAATATATCCAACTTGCCGTCGTAGGCTTGAGTTTGTACATCCATAACGCCTAATAAAGAGTGGAACACGTTATCATGTGAGTACTGGCCTGCCTTTTGCGCTTCATTCGACAAACAGTCGGTGTTGATTTGTTTCACTTGCTTAAAGCCGGAAGATAGCCACATGAGCAAAGGAACACGTTTTTGGAAGTCTGGTGCAAGGCCGTAAGGCATGCCATGTAAGAACAATCCGTTTTCGCCTAATGATTCACCATGATCCGATAAGTAGATGAGAGCGGTATTATATTGAGACTCTAATGCTTTGAGTTTGTTGATGGTTTCTGCCAACACAAGATCAGTGTAGCGTATCGTATTGTCGTACGTATTCACGATTTGTTCGACGCTACAGTTTTCGATATCTGCACGTGGACAGTCTGGTTTAAAGAAGGCGTTGTCTCTTGGGTAACGCTGAAAGTAGGTCGGACCGTGGCTTCCTATAAGGTGCATGGCGACCACTCGGTTACCGTGCATATCCGCGACTTCCTGATCAAAATGATCTAATAACGCCATGTCGTAACAAGTTTGGCCATTACACATAGGACTTGCTTGCTTTCGGTTCACTTCAATTTTCTTGATCTTGTGGGCGACTTCTTTGTCTCCGCCATCATTTTCTTTCCAGATGAGGTCCACTCCAGCGCGCTGCATGATGTCGAGAGCATTGTCTTGGTTATCTGCCTTGGTCCGTTCAAACTCGCTTCGCGTGAGCTGAGAAAACATGCAAGGCACAGATACTGCAGTTGCAGTGCCACAAGACGCAACCTCTTGAAATGAAATCACATCCAGCTTACTGGTGTAAGGGTTTGTATCTCGCTTATAGCCATTGAGTTGGTAGTTCTGCGTTCGAGCGGTTTCTCCGACAACAAACACCAGTAGTGTCGGCTTGTTCTGTGCTTGCTTTACTGCGCTATCTGACTGCTTTGCATCGATTCCAATCTCGCGGTACGGTTCTGGCGTGGTGAAGTATTTCTCCTTTACATACCCAGTCGCGCTGTAAACGAATTGAGTGGGAATAATGATTTTTTTCAGATAGCTGTTATTGCGACCGACAGATGCATAGTCTTGGTAGTAAACACTGGCAATAACAGCAATTACTGCAAGAGATGACAACATCGACACCAACTTCGTGAGAGAAAAATACAGCAATTGGTGGCGCTGAGATTGCAACTTGACCTTATAGACAATCATCGCAGGGACGCCCCCCATAAGTAGCGTCCAGATTACAGAATAAGTACTCAGGTAAGATCTTGCCTCGCTCGAATCGGTTTCAGCAATATTAGCAATCATTCCAGAATCGAAAAGTGTGCCATAGTTGTAACTTGCGTAGCTAACCATACTCGAAATTATGAGCAAAGTAATAAAGAATGGTTTTCCAACCCAAGGCCAACTAAATAAGTTAAAAAGGAAATTGAGCGCGGCAAGAAAGAAAATGGGTATCGTAATAATAAAACCAATTTTGACATTATCTAGGCTTGAAAAAATACCATTCAGCTCTTTGTAAATAGGAATGTTTACAACCAGCGCGAAATAGAATGCCAACAAGAAAGTAAAGGTAACGTACGAGATACCTTTCTGTTGCAAATTATGTGTCTTCATAAGTAAATGTCTTGAATCAAAATCAGAGCAAGAACGAAGCCCAAACAAAAAGGGCAAGAGTGAGCGCAACAAATACTGCAGCCGAGCCGATATCTTTGGCTCTACCACTGAGCTCGTGCCAGTCATCGCTAACACGGTCGACAACCGCTTCTACGGCGGAATTAATAAGTTCGACGATCAGGACCAATAACAGGCTACTGATCATCAGTACTCTTTCAAATGTGGTGACTGGAAGGAAAAAAGCACAGACGGAAAGCACTAAGGCTAGAATCAATTCTTGTCTGAAGGCGGCTTCGTATTTCCATGCGGCTTTCAATCCCTGAAATGAATAGCCGGTCGCATCCATGACACGGCGTAGACCTGTTTTTCCTGGCTTCAAAATATGACCTTACTACAGCTTAATAATTTAAATTGTGCATCTATCCAAACGATGAAAAGAGACTAATCGTTCTTGCGTGAAACATTTGTGAATGGCATTCATCACACAACGATATAGGGTTTGAATAAGAAAAAAGAGTTGAATTAATCAAGGTCGTAGACGGTATAGCCTTTATTCTGAAGGCATTTTCGCAGTACAAGAGATTGTGTTTTGGTGGAGTCATTGCTTCCACTCAACGCTCCGGCCCCTGCTCCTACAGCACCGCCTGCAGCGGCACCCACAGCAGCCCCACCTATCCCGCTTTCTAGCGCTCCAGCTGCTGCCCCAATTAGTGCACCTGTAACTGCGCCATTAGCGGCTTCAGATTTTGCAGCTTCCGTTTTGTCTACGTTGTCCGCATACCCTTGGCAATAAAGAAAATCTTGTTCATATTTAGCAGGATCAACATTGGTCATGTCGACAACAGGCTTTTGATTATAAGTACAAGCGCTAAGAGTAGAGGCAAGCGTCATAACCAGAATAAAAGGTTTGTACATGAGTATTATCCATTTGTTCTGTGAATTTATGGATTAAATGTACACTGTTTTATTGTTGAGCTCTGTCGCTGGAGTGTATTGAAGTGTCGTCTTCTGTAAAGGAGGAAAGACGTTAACTTAACTGTCTGATTTTGGAAGACGAAGTGTGAAGCAAGCACCACCAAGTGGGCTATGAGAAATCGAAACCTCACCATGTTGAAGTTCCATTATCTGCCTGACGATTGCCAAACCGAGCCCAAATCCACTCGTGTTTTTGTTTCGGGACTCATCCGCGCTATAAAATGCTTCAAAAAGGTGAGGCCAATGCTGCTCTTCTATGCCTATACCATCATCATGTACATGGATTAAACAGCTTTGCTGATCACTTTTTATCTCAACCATAATTTGAGTATTTGCGTATCGCATTGCATTGCGTAGCAGATTATCCAAGGCACGTTTTAGCAGTTTTGGATCGGCGAATGCGCGCGCGTTTTCAGAGTTTGTTTCATTGAGTGAGATAGATAATTTGGTCTCTTTTTGCCATCTCTGTTTTAACTCATTAACTAACTTGGCGAGCGCTACGTTTTCTGTTTGCAACGCCGTATCTGGGCGTTCCATTTTGGCGTAATAAAGCAGCTCTTCAACCATGTCTTCCATCTCGTCAATGTCCTCGACGATACTACGTACATGCTTTTTCTGTTGTTCGGTTAATGTAGAGTCCGATAACAAGTCAGCTTGCCACTGTAAACGAAAAATAGGAGTGCGTAATTCATGCGCAACTGCATTGGTCAGCATTTTATTGCTAGTGATCAGGCGAGAAACTTTGTCAGCCATCGTATTAAAGCTTTTGTTCAGCGTTCCAACGGACTTGGCACTTGAGGTGCTTGCTCGTGCTTTGAAGTTGCCTGAAGCAAACTCGACCGTGACTCTTTCTAACTCACGAATTCGACGACTCAAAAACCAGATCAGCAGTATGCAATACAGAGCAAATCCGGCTAAAAAGAATAACCATACAATGTTGTCATCAAAGTTAATCGCCTGAATAACTGAGCTATCCGGATCATCGATCATTTTGAAAATAGGGGTGTCCGCATCTAGGCGGAACCATATATCCCTTTCTTCGTCGTAAGCAACGTTAACAGAGGTGTCACTTTCAAATGCTTTTCTGATGTCCTCTGGAAGTTCTTCGAGCGTGTGAGGAATCAACAAGCGATGGCTGGACGTGGCAAATTGCTCAAGCTGTTGTTGAGTGTATTCTAGTCCGTGCTCTTCGTAGATAGGATAGATAAGATCGTGGAAAGCTTGACCTTCTTGCTCTTGTAGCAGGTAATCGTAATCTGTGTTGATCTCATAGACTAAGAATTCGTAACCCCACAAACTCACCATAAATAGAATGATAAGACCGACAAAGCTTTCCAGATAAATCCGTCTCATTATTCATTCCATGCATCAGGCATAAATAGGTAGCCTTTGCCGCGAACCGTGATGATTTTTTGTGGAGAGCAAGAGGCATCACCTAGTTTTTTTCTCAATGTCACAATACGGTTGTCAATGGTGCGATCTGTACCGTCGTACTCAATACCACGTAGTGTTTTCGTTAACCACTCACGTGAGAGTGTTTTTTCTGCGTGTGTTGCGAGAACCCATAATAAATCGAACTCACCGTCAGTCAGCGCAATTTCTTCCTGGTTCATGACGCATGATTTACGTAATCGGTTTAAACACAGCACTCCAATTTGTAGACCGTTTTCGGACTCGGTAGAGGCTGCCTCTTTTCTTCTCAATAGCATGCGAATGCGTGCCAGCAGCACGCGAGGTTTGATTGGCTTGGTAACAAAGTCATCGGCGCCAATTTCTAATGCGGCGACGTGATCGAAGTCGTCATCACTCGCTGTCAGCATCAACACTTTGCCTTTGTAGCATTCACGGATTTGACGACATACGCTCAGGCCGTCTTGTCCAGGTAGCATCAAATCTAACAAAACCACGTCTGGCTGTGTGTCAATAATCGCTTCCGGTGCGTCTGTCCCGTTGTCGATACATTTGACCTGGAAACCTTGTTCAACAAAATACTCTCCCAGCATAGCTTGTAATTTGGGATCGTCTTCCACGATGATTAAAGATGGTTTGACTTGTTGTGCGTTCATTTGAGTGATGTATACAATATTTAATATCACTGGAACTTAAACAAATTTACGAATTATTTCAAATAAAGCTTTCTCAGAATAAGGTTATCGGATGAGTTGATTCGATAAATACCCCAAGTAATGATTCAAACTTAATCATTAATCACATTATGAAGAGGCTAAAAAAGGCGCAACTGCTGCGCCTTAATATGGAATATTAGAGTGAACTTACGTTTTATTCGGTGGTGCACACGACGCTGTTGTCGCTGCCAAAAGCATTGGGAACATAAGCGTCGGCTTGAGGATCGTTTTCCCACTTTGCATCATTGAGCAAGTAGCGGAACTGAACATTCTGCTCTTTAGGTAAGCGCGTTTTAAATTTAAATTGACGGCTTTTCTTCACTAACTTCATCGGTTCTGGCTGCCAGTTGTTAAAATCCCCAGCAATATGGATGGAGTCCCACTGGTCTTTATCTAGCTCGAACGTGACTTCAACTTCATCTTTTGTCTTAAAGAATCTCTTTTTAAGCATTGATCTTTCCTTGTTCGTACAAAAACTGTTCTAACTATTACTCGTGTTTCATAACGATTTCAAGTTTTATCGAATTGTCGCTGGTATCAGGTGAAGAACTATCTAAATGATGAATAGCTTAATCGCTATGAGTTCGTGTAGAGGGGAGCGGTATTGAGAAGCCTCAAGGATATGGAACCGTTAACGTACCAAGTTTTTAGGTGAGGCGGAACTCAGAGTCCGTATCTTGAAGTCAAATCGTTATCATGTATTATCTTAAATCACCATTTTTGTTGATGTAGCTATGTTGAAGTTTAACCGTACATTGTTGACCGCGATAGTTTGTTTAGCCGCTATGCTTTTGAGCAGTGTCGCTCCTATGGCAAAGGCTTCAGCCCCGGTGAAAACAATTGAAGTACGCGATATTATTGTTCAACAGGCTGCTCTGCACAAACAACTTGGCGTCAATGACGACTGCGTAGAATTACATCACGATGAGTCAGCCATCAATAAGGCACAACAATCTCACACGAGTTGTAGCTCTTCCTGCATGGTCAAAATTCCCGCCAACTTATCTCAAAACGACTTACTGCTTCTTCCTTATAGCCTTGCATTGATTGATAGGCCTCTAGTCGAAAAAGTAGTGACAGTGATCACCAAGCTTTATCGTCCTCCGATTGTTTAATTCCTCATCTCAAATTACTTGGGGTTTCCCCCCTTTTTACCAAATGAAATGATTTGGCATTTGAATGCCACAAGGAAATAAACAATGAAAAAACTACTTGCCTTATGTAGCGCACTTTTACTGACTTTTACCGCTCATGCAGCGCAATTTGAAGAAGGGAAGCACTACAAAGTTCTGGATGTTAAGAAAGCATCGAAACCTGTTGTGACGGAATTCTTTTCTTTTTATTGCCCACATTGCTATAAGTTCGAGTCGCTTATTGAGCGTTTAAAACCTGCTCTGCCAAAAGAGGCAAAGTTTGAAAAGGTACATGTGGGGTTCATGGGCGGAGATATGGCGATTCCGATGGCCAAGTCCTACGCGACGATGGTGTCGCTCGGGGTTGAAGATACAATGATTCCTGCCATGTTTGCCCAAATTCATCAAAAGCGACAAGCGCCAAAAGATGAAGCTGAGCTGAAACAGCTCTTCGTTGATAATGGCGTAGAAGGTAAGAAGTTTGATGCCGCTTACAATAGCTTTGCCGTAAACTCAATGCAGAAAGGCTTTGACAAACAATTTGCAGCCAGCACGTTAAGAGGGGTTCCAGGTGTGGTTGTGAACAATAAATACATTGTTTTGGCCAACGAAATTCGTACTTACGACGAGTACAATCAATTAGTTAATTACTTATTGACGCTGTAACTATAAATAGCATTGATACTTAAAAATGGCGACGGTAGAGT